>NZ_DBMAHT010000090.1:0-8510 GCF_057866825.1 Mailhella sp. | reverse complement strand
ACGGACAGGCCGTTCTGCTTACTTCAAGGAGAAGTATATGTGCGGTATTTTCGGCATCATAGGTCATGAAGACGCCGCCCGGCTCACCTACTTCGGTCTGTATGCCCTGCAGCATCGCGGTCAGGAAAGCGCGGGCATCGCTTCGTGGGACGAAAAGGAAGGCGCCTGCCATCTGCACGTGGGCATGGGACTCGTGCCCGAAGTGTTCCACGAAGAAGACCTGCGGCATCTCACCGGCGAAACGGCCATCGGCCACGTGCGCTATTCCACTACGGGCAAGCCGCAGCTGCGCAACGCTCAGCCGCTGCTCGTGCGCGTGAGAAACGGCATTCAGCTCGCCCTCGTCCACAACGGCAACCTCACCAACGCCGCCGCCCTGCGCCGCGAACTCGAAAACGACGGCTGCATCTTCCAGACCACCATCGACAGCGAAATCTTCGTGCATCTCATCGCCCGGGCCCTTTCCTGCGGCTCGCTCGAACAGGCCATCATCAAGGCGTGCAGCCGCGTGGAAGGCGCCTACAGCCTGCTGCTGCTCAGCGAAGGCCGCATTTACGCCATACGCGATCCGCACGGCTTCCATCCGCTCAGCATGGCCAAAATGGGCGACTCCTGGGTGTTCGCCTCCGAAAGCTGCGCCTTCGATCTGCTCGAAGCCGAATACGTGCGCGAAGTGCAGCCCGGCGAAATGATCATCGTGGAGCCCGGCGCGCTGGAATACCGCAGCGTGCGCCTGCGCGACGACGACATTCCCGTGCGTCAGTGCATCTTTGAACTCGTCTATTTCGCGCGTCCCGACTCCCGCATCTTCGGCGAAGACGCCTATCAGTGCCGCAAGTGCATGGGCCGCAACCTCATCCGCGAATCCATGGCCGACGCCGAATGCGTCATTCCCTTCCCGGATTCGGGCATCTACGCCTCCCTCGGCGTGGCGCAGGAAGCCGGCGTGCCCTACGAACACGCCCTCATCCGCAACCACTACGTGGGCCGCACCTTCATTCAGCCCTCCCAGAGCATGCGGCAGTTCAGCGTTCGCGTGAAGATCAATCCCGTGCGTTCCATGATCGAGAACCGGAGCCTCTACGTGGTGGACGACTCCATCGTGCGCGGCACCACCATCCGCACCCGCGTGGCCAAGCTGCGCGAACTCGGCGCGAAGGCCGTGCATTTTCGCGTGAGCAGCCCGCCCATCAAGTACCCCTGCTTCTACGGCATCGACTTCCCCTCGCCCAACGATCTCATCGCCACCAAGTACACCCCGGACCAGATCGCGGAAATGCTGGGTCTCGATTCCCTGCACTATCTCTCGCTTGAAGGTCTGCTCGCCTCCGTGTCGCATCCCGAGCAGTACTGCACGGCCTGCTTCACCGGCAACTATCCCACCGCCCTGCCCGAAGTGCAGGACAAAATGGCCCTCGAATACCATCGCAAGGGCGACGTGCGCTTCCAGGGCTGAGACATGCCATGATGGAGCGTCCCGCCCCTTCCGCCATTCCCGCGACTCCCGGCGTCTATATTTACAAGGACGCCGGGGGCCGCATCATTTATGTGGGCAAGGCCCGCAATCTGCGCCGGCGCGTGCTCTCCTACTTCCGCCCCGCCGATCAGCTCACGGCCAAGACCGCAGCCATGATCGGCCGCGCGGCGGGCATCGAATTTCTCACCACCACCACGGAAAAAGAGGCCCTTCTGCTCGAAGCCAGCCTCATCAAGAAGCATCGCCCGCACTACAACATCTGCCTGCGCGACGACAAGCAGTACGTCATGTTCCGGCTCTCGGAAAAGGATCCCTTTCCGCGGCTGGAAATCGTGCGGCGCATGAAACGGCGCGACGGCGCGCGCTATTTCGGCCCGTTCACCTCGGGACTCGCCGCCAGAGAAACCTGGAAGACCATCCATCGCATTTTTCCCCTGCGCCGCTGTTCCGACAGAGCCATGAAGAACAGGGAAACGCCCTGTCTCTACCATCACATTCATCTGTGCGCGGCTCCCTGCACCGGAGAAATTTCCGCCGAGGCCTACGCCGACATGACCCGCCGCGTGACGCTGCTGCTCTCCGGCAAGTCCACGGAACTCATCGACATGCTGCGCAGCGCCATGGAAAAGGCCTCCGACGAGCTGGACTTTGAACGCGCGGCCTCCCTGCGCGATCAGATACGCGCCATCGAAAAGACCATCGAAAAGCAGGCCATCGTGCTCCAGAGCGGCGGCGACATGGACGTGCTCGGTCTGGTGAGCCTGCCCGACGGCCTGGCGCTCGGCATCGTGTTCGTGCGGCACGGCCTCGTGCAGGACCGCAGCGCCTTCTTCTGGCCGGGCCTCGGTCTGGAAGACGCCTCGGAACTGCTGTGGAGCTTTCTTGTGCAGTTCTATCACGCCGGGCGCTCCATTCCTCCGCGCATCATTCTGCCGTATCTGCCGTGGGAGGAAGGCCCGTCGGGTTCGGCCCTCACCGTGGATTCCCAGAGCGCGCTCGTGGCTCCCCACGCTTCGGCGAACATGGGCTCTCCGTTTCTTGCAGGCGGCGGCGTCACGCCCTGCTTCTGCGGCGAAGACACGCTCTCCGCGCCCGCGCAGAACGAGGCCGAAACGAAGCGCGCGCCCGGCCTCATTGAACAGGCCGCCGCCCTGCTTGCGGAACAGGACAGAGAGCGCGCCGCGCCCACGCCCGACGAAGACGACGAAAACGGCCGCCAGACCATGGAAGACGTGCTCGCCGAACTTCGCGGCGGCCCGGTGCGTCTTGCCGTGCCGAGGAACGAAGAGGAACGGCATCTTCTGGACATGGCCCGCAGCAACGCGCGCGAATCCGCCAAAAACCGCAAGGACGATTCCCTGGCGGACAAGCTCGCCGCGGCCTTCCGCTTCGACAGGCCCGTCGTGCGCGTGGAATGCGCCGACGTGTCCCACACCGGCGGCGAATCCACCAAGGTGGGCGCGGTCGTGTACGAAGACGGGCGTCCGCTCAAGGACGACTACCGGGTATGGAACATCGAGGGAGCCGGAGGCGACGACTACGCCGCGCTCTCCATGTGGGCGAAAAAGCGTCTGGAACACGGCGAGCCCTGGCCCGATCTTCTGCTCATCGACGGCGGACGCGGACAGCTGGCCGCCGTTCACAAGATTCTCAGCGACGAACTTGCGGAAGAGGACGGACGTCTGCCCTTCCTCGTGGCGGGCATTGCCAAGGCCAGAGACGAACGCGGTCACGCCGACCGCCGCGCGGGCAACGTGGCCGACCGCATCTTCGTGCCCGGGCGCAGCAATCCCCTGCCGCTCCGGGAAGGCTGCCCCGAACTGCTCTTTCTGCAGGTGGTGCGCGACGCGGCGCACGACTTTTCCATCGGGCGGCATCGGCAGGCCCGCGCCCGGCAGGCCTTCAGCGGCGAGCTTCAGCAGCTGCCCGGCATCGGCAGGGAAACGGCGCGTCTGCTGTGGGAGCACTTCGACTCCGTGGCCGACATGAAGGCCGCCACCGAAGCCAGACTCATGGAACTGCCCGGCATAGGAAAAAAGAAGGCAGAGGCCATCCGAAGCGCGCTGCAAAAGCTGTAGCCCCCGGAACTTCGCGGCCCGGTCTTCCTTTCCCCGACGCCGCTCCGGCAAACGCCGCGCTGGCCTTTGCGCTGCATCCCATCCGAACCTCTCTCGCCCCTGCCTTCGGCAACGAAGGTAAGCCGCTTCTGCCGCGCGCATGACGCCCGGCCCCCCTATGCCCTGCATCGCAGAAATCGTCCGGCCACGCCGTCCCGGCAAGGCGGCCGACCGCACGGCCCGCACCAAAAGCGCGGCGCGCCACGCTCTGCGCAATCGCCGCGCGCCTGCGCCGGACGCTTTGCGCCGCCACTCTTCCGCACAAAAAACGCCGCCCCTGTTGACAGAGCGGCGCTATCTTTCTAGAGCTGAGCAGGAGTCTCACGACGACGCGCCGCACTCTTCCCGGCGTGTCGACGTTTTCCGATCCCCTTGCCGCGGAACGCCGACCGCGATCTTCAACGTCCGACACGGAGACCTCATGGGATTTCTGCTCGCTCTTATTTCTTCCGCCGCCTTCGGTCTCATTCCGCTCTTCAGCCTGCCCCTTCTACGCGACGGCATGTCGGCCGAATGCGTGCTCTTCTACCGCTTCCTTTTCGGCGCGCTGGCGCTTTTCCCCATTCCCGTGCTCCGGCACGCCCGTCTTGCCGCCCCGCCGCGCGAACTTGCGCGTCTGGCCGTGTTCAGCATCATGTACGCCCTCGCCGCCCTGCTCATGTTCCAGGGCTTTCACTACCTGCCGAGCGGCGTGGCTTCCACGCTCCAGTTTCTCTATCCGCTCATGGTCATGATCATCATGATCCTCTTCTTTCACGAAAAGCCCTCCCTCCTCACGGCGTGCTCCGTGCTGCTCGCCATTCTCGGCGTCTTTCTCCTGAGCGGCGGCGAAGGCGAAGGTTCCGTCAGTCCCAGGGGCATCGTTCTGCTCCTCGTTTCCGCACTGTGCAACGCCGTGTACATCTGCGGCCTGCACGTCGCCCGCATCCGCAGCATTTCGGGCCTCAGCATCACCTTCTGGGTGCTCTTCTTCGGCATGCTGGCCTCGCTCGCCAACGCGCTGGCGTCCGGCACCTTCCAGTGGCTGCATTCCTGGCAGGAACTCTGCCTCGCCGTGCTCCTCGCCGTGGTCACCGCGGCCATTTCCAACCTCACCCTCGTGCTGGCCATCCAGCGCATCGGCTCCACCATGGCGTCCATCCTCGGCGTCATGGAGCCGCTCACCGCCGTCACCGTGGGCATTTTCGTCTTCGACGAACCCGCCACCCCGGGCGTGTTCGCCGGCGTGGCCGTCATCTGCGTTGCCGTGCTTCTCGTCATGGCCGGGCCGCAGCTTCTCGCCCGTCTGCGTCCGGGGCGCGCCTGATTCCCGCTTTTCCCGGCGCCTTTCGCTTCGCAGACATATTCCGCCCCGGTCTTTCTTTCCAAATCTTGCAAACGACGCGCCGCATCCGCCCCTTTCTGCAAGATAACACCCCAAAAGGCGGCCGAGGGCCCCTTGTTTCATCCGGTGTGCCCGCCATCGGCAAAACACGGACACGCTTCTCTGCGCCCGAACGGCACGACAAGCGCCCTCCGAACCGCATCACGGGCATGCCAAAACCGCGCCGCACAACGCCTTGCGGCCTTCCGCGCCTTCATCGGCAGGGACGCTTCCATCTTTCCGGGCGGCAATATTTCGCGAAACAGTTTGAAACGTGACAAAAAACAATGCGTTCCCTATACACTGAACTTGTGGACCACTTGCCGACAACAACTCAACAAATTCTCTTTACATTCTCTTCAAAAAGGAACGCATCATGACCAGAAAGACCATCGCCGCTTCTCTCGCCGCCGTTATCTTTGCCGCCAGCCTTCCCGCCGCCGCCATGGCCCGTCCCGATTTTCAGGGAAGATACCGCGACTGCCCGGCCTTCGCCGACTGCCCGGCCCAGACCCAGCTCACCGCCGATCAGAAGGCCCAGCTCGACAAATTTCACGAAGAACACTACAAGGCCGTCACTCCCTTGCGCGACAGCCTCAGAGAAAAGTACATGACCCTGAACGCCCTGTCCGCCAATCCCAACGCCAGCCCCGATGAAATCCGTCAGCTCACGGCCGACATCACCAAGCTCAGAACGCAGATCCGCACCGTGAACGACGACTTCTCCGCCAAGCTCGTCAAGGCCGGACTCCCCGGCATGGGCTACGGCATGGGCTACGGCCGTCACGACGGCTACGGCATGGGCCACGGACACCGCGGTTACGGTCATGACGGCTACGGCATGGGCCGCGGCGGCTGCCTGCGCTAGCCCCGTGCGGGGAATCCGCCTCCTCCTCGCGGATGACCTTCCCCGCCGTTTCCCTGCATCAACGTCGCACTCCTGAGAAAAAAGGCCGACGGACATTCCCCCTGTCCGTCGGCCTTTCTTTTAAACATCCGCGCTGCGGACTCTCCATCTGCAAGAACTTTTTCTCCCACGATAAAACGCCGCACCGAACGTCGAAGCATTCCCGGAGTGAATCAAAAACACGTCGCGTGCCCCAGATCGAGGCAGGTCAGTCGTTCCGACGCTGTTCCTTGAGCGCGTTCAGTCCGCCAAGCGCGTAGCAGGTCATGCTCTCCACCACGCTCTCCGGTTTCTCCATGAATTGCGGCAGCAAAATCGACTGTACTTTTTCGGGAAAAAGCACAAGAAACATGCACGGAAAAAGCAGCATGGCCGAAGCGTGCGCAGCCTGTTCCGAACCGGGCTCAAAGCCCGTGATCTCGCACACGAGGCTGCGTACCACACTCAGCTTGGGCAGTACGCTCTCCACCAGCGGCGCAGGCAGATGCGACGAAGGCGAAGCCACCTCGCGCAAAAGTACGGGAAGCCCCCAAAGCTCCGGAGCCTTCAGCGCGGCCCGCACCGAAAGTTCAAGAAAACCGCGCAGCTTGGCTTCCGAATCGGCGGCAGAATCCATGACGGCGTTGAGCTCCTCCAGACTGACGAGCTGCCGATGCGCTTCCACCAGCACCTCTTCGTACAGCGCTTCCTTGCCGCCGAAATAGTAATTGACCGCCGCGCCGTTCACCCCGGCCCTTTGGCAGATCTCCCGGGTGGTCGCCCTGGCGTAGCCGAGCTCGGCAAACACGCGCCCCGCAGCCTCAAGCACCACCCCCCGGGTGGAAAGGCCGTCTCTGCGCGGCGCGCTCCGCCTGCGCGGAACGTATGCGTATGCCTGCTCATGTTCCATGAAGAAACGGTACGGCAAAATATTTCAAACGTCAAATTCAAACATGAAATTGAACTTTATATTTGACTTTTTCGGGCAAGGTTTCTACCCTGAAAAAGAGAAAAACCTTTCCTGCCCTGAGCACGAAAGAGGGCTGAAATGAAAAAGATTATCCTCATTCTTGCCGCGATGGCGCTCCTTGCCGGAGGATGGCTGTTCTGGCGTCTTGCGCCGTCCGACGAATCGCCGGACACGCTGAAGCTCTACGGCAATGTGGACATCCGGCAGGTGTCGCTGGCCTTTGAACAGGGCGGACGCGTCACGGAACTTTTTGCCGAGGAAGGCGACCGCGTGACGCGCGGTCAGCTGCTCGCCCGGGTGGACGTCACCGGCCTGAAGCTCGAAGCGGACAAGCTGCGCGCGGACATTGCGGCTCAGGAACAGAACCTGCTCAAAATGAAGAACGGCAACCGGCCGGAAGAAATCGCCCGGGCGGAAGCCGCGCTGCGCACGGCCGAGGCCTCTCTTGAACAGGCGAAGCGCAACGACGCGCGCATGGCCAACCTGCGCCGCGGCAATTCCGTGAGCGCTCAGGAGCGGGAAAACGCCCAGACCTCGCTTCGCGTGGCGCAGGGGCAGCGCGACGAGGCGGCCCACGCGCTCGCGCTTCTGCGCGAGGGCTACCGCGACGAAGACATCGCCATGGCGGCGGCGCAGCTTTCCTCCGCCAGAGCGGCGCTCGCCATCATGCAGCACAACATCGAGCTCGGCGAGCTCTTCTCGCCCACGGATGCGGTGGTCAGCTCCCGCCTGCTGGAACCCGGCGACATGGCCTCTTCGGCCACGCCCGTGTTTCTGCTTTCCCTCACCTCGCCCAAGTGGGTGCGCGCCTACGTGACGGAGCCGCAGCTCGGGCGCATTCGTCAGGGCATGAAGGCCGACATTCTCACCGACTCCTTCCCCGAAGCCGTGCCCGGCCGGGTGGGCTACATTTCTCCCACGGCGGAATTCACGCCGAAAAGCGTGCAGACCGAAGACCTGCGCACCTCGCTGCTGTACGAAGTGCGCATCGTGGCCGACGATGCCGGCGACCGTCTGCGCCTCGGCATGCCCGTGAGCGTTGTCGTTCATGAAGATGCGGCGGGAGTCCGCCATGACGACTGACGACGGAACAACCTTTTCTCCTCGCACGTCCGGCGACGGAATCGTGGTCAGCGCCCGCGCGCTCGGCAAGACGTTTTCGGGAAAGAACGCGACCGTCACCGCGCTTGCCTCGCTCGATCTGGACGTGCCCGCCGGAGCCATGACGGCCTTCGTGGGGCCGGACGGCGCGGGCAAGACCACCTTTCTGCGCATGATATGCGGTCTGCTTGCGCCTTCAGGCGGCACGCTCTTCGTGCTCGGCCGCGACGCCGCAAGTCAGGCCGCGGACATTCAGAGCCGCATCAGCTACATGCCGCAGAAGTTCGGTCTGTACGAAGACCTGAGCGTGATGGAAAACCTGAACCTCTACGCCGACCTGCACGGCGTGTCCTCCGAAGCGCGGAAAACGCGCTTTCGCCGCCTGCTGGACATGACCGATCTTGCCCGCTTCACGGCGCGCCCCGCAGGCAAGCTTTCCGGCGGCATGAAGCAGAAGCTCGCCCTGGCCTGCACGCTGGTGCGCTCGCCGGAACTGCTGCTGCTCGACGAACCTTCCGTGGGCGTGGATCCGCTTTCCCGGCGGGAGCTGTGGGCCATCATTGCCGGCATGGTGAAGGAGGAGAGGCTCTCCGTCA
>NZ_DBMAHT010000089.1:0-8649 GCF_057866825.1 Mailhella sp. | reverse complement strand
TGACCTTCGCGTTGGAAGAGGTGCACACCGCACCGCCGAAGCGTCCCACCACGGCCTTCACGGCCAGCGAGGAATTCACGTACGCCAGCGGAACCACGCGTCTGCCGGAAGCCGTGAGTCTTTCGAGGGCGCGTTCCACGTCTTCGGCGCGGGCCATACGGGCCATGGCGCAGTCGGCCTCGTGATCGGGCAGGAATACGCGCTGTCCGGGCCGGGCCAGCAGGCAGGCGGATTCCGCCATGAAGTACACCCCGCAGAACACGATGTTGCGGGCTTCGATGTCGGGAATGCGGCGGGCCAGCTCCAGCGAGTCGCCCACGATGTCCACGTGACGAACCACCTCGTCGGACTGATAATGGTGTCCGAGAATGACGAGATCGTCGCCGAAACGCTTCCTGAGCTCTTCGATGCGGGAATCGATCGAGCCCGGAACGTATGCCTTGTTCTCCATAAAAACCTCATGACCGTGTTCCGGAGCGATTCCGGCACGGCGCAGAATCAGCGGTTGCCGCGCTCCATCTTCATGCTGAAGTCAGCCGAAGGCGCGGAATGGGTGATGCGGCCCACGGAAATGAAATCCGCCGGGCGCTCGCGGCAGGAGAGCGCCAGTTCCCGAATGGTGTCCAGCGTTACGCCGCCGCTTATCTCGGCCTCAATGTCGCGCGGAATCAGGGGAAGCACTTCGGCCAGCTGCTGCGGCCCCATGTTGTCGAGCAGAATGCGCTCCGGGCGGCAGGCCACCGCTTCGCGCACTTCGGCCTCGTTGCGGCACTCCACCTCAATGGGCGGACAGGGCTTGTAGCGGTTGCGCAGCGCTTCCACGGCTCCCGTGATGGAGCCTGCCGCGTCGATGTGATTGTCCTTGATCATCAGCATGTCGGCAAGGTTCATGCGATGGTTGCAGCCGCCCGCCATGCGGACCGCGTATTTTTCCAGATACCGGTGTCCGGGCAGGGTCTTGCGCGTGTCGAGCAGGCGCACGCCCGTACCTTCGAGCTTTTCCACGTAGGTGCGGGTGAGATCGGCCACGCCGGAAAGATGCGTCATCAGATTGAGGATCACGCGCTCGGCCTTGAGCAGCTGAATGGTGTTGCCGTGCAGGCGCGCCACCACGGTGCCGTTTTCCACGAGACTGCCTTCCTCGACCTCGGCGCTCCACGACGCGGGATCCATGCCGATGATGGAAAGCACCAGACTGATGAGCGGTAAGCCCACCACCAGAGTGCGCTGCTTGGCCACGATGTAGGCCCGGGACTCTTCTTCCGGCGGAAAGATGCCGAGACTCGTCAGATCGGGACCGTCTTCCTCAAGCGCCAGACAGATGAGATCGGCGGCAAAGGCGCAGGCCGTTTCGGAAAGCGCCGCCGCGGTGTCGGCGGGAATGACGAAGGGAGGATCCACATGAAGCGCAGCAAAGCCCTTTCCGCTCATATTGGAGCTTGCTCCTGCGGCCCGGGCATGATATTCAATAGCGTCTTTGGACATGTCCGCCTCTTTATTTCTTCCTCTGCGGGACTGTGTCCCGAAGGAGAGTTTCTCCACAAAATGGTGTGAAGTAACAGGCTAGGCGACCTGTCTCGATTCGTCAAGTGTGTTTGGGGAGAATACAGGATATGAGTAAAAAAACACAATCACAAGCAGAAAACGAACGTCTCTCCCCCATTGTTCCGGTCTCCACCCCCTCGCAGGCGTCTGAAAGCACATCCTCTGCCATGAAAACCGACGCATCGAGCGTCGAACATGCGATGCCCGACGCCCCCGCAGCCGAAACGAGTCCTGCGGCCAATGCTCCGGCAGCATTGCAGACCGGGAGCAGTACGACTTGCGCACAGGCCGAAGATTCCCGGACTTTTTCCGCAGAGAACACGGCCTCCGGCTCCGAAAAATCCGACAAGAGCGCCGGGCCCGCCTCCCCTGCCGAAGCCTCCGACGCCCGGGCAGAAGAAACCTCCCCCGACGCCGCTTCGAGCGCCTCTGCGACTCCGAACGACTCCCCCGCGACCAACGTTTCTCCGAAGACTTCTGCAAGCGCCGCCCGGAGCAATGAAAGGCAGGCCGCTCCGGCTTCTTCGACGAACGCCCACGCCGCGCCGAGCGCCGCACCTGCGCCGGGCACTGTTTCCACTCCCGACACGACTCCGACCGCCGCGCCTGCCGCCCACGCTTCGCCCCTCCAGAACGACGCTAATCCCGCCGAATCCGCAGACATTTCCACTGCCGACGCGCAAAACCCCGCGCCTGCCGCAGCCGCCCCGACCGGCGACGATGCCGGCAAGCCTTCTGAAGCGCCCGAAGAGGAGGAAGACCTTTCGCAGTACGAAACCAGCGCGAAGGAAGCCGGTCTTGAAGCCTGCGGGAGCGACATCGACAGCGACGACTTCGTGCATCCCGCCGACCGCGCGGAACACCTGGAACAGCTGCCCCTGAACAAACAGCTTTGCGTGCTCACGCACCTTTCCACCGAGGAGGCGGCCGAAGCGCTCGCCGAACTCGACGAGGAAGTAGCCGGCGACGTTCTGGAAAACATGGACGCCGATGACGCGGCCCGGCTCATTGCGGAAATGGATCCCGACGACGCCGTGGACATTCTCGACGAGGTGGAAGAAGGGCACCGCGACATACTGCTGAGCAACCTGCCCGCCGACGACGCCGAAGAGCTGCGCATGCTGCTGAGCTTCGACCCCGACACCGCGGCGGGCGTGATGAACACGGACATCATCATGGTGTCGTCGAGCTCCACGGTGGATGAGGCCATCATGCTCATCCGCAGCGAGCTGGAAGAAAAGGAAATGCCCTACTACGTGTACGTGGTGGACAGTCAGGAAACGCTTGAAGGCGTGATTTCCCTGCGCGATCTCATGCTGGCGCGGCCCGGCACGCTGCTCACGAACATGGTGAACAAGCAGGACGTCATTTCCGTGCAGTACGACACCGACAAGGCGGAAGTGGCGCGTCTGCTCGGTCACTACAACTTTCTGTGCCTGCCCGTGGTGGACCGGGAGGAACACCTCATGGGCGTGGTCACGCACGACGACGTTCTCGACATCATTCAGGACGAGGCGAGTTCCGACATGCTGGGCATGGTGGGCGCCGGTCAGGACGAAAACGTGGATACGCCCTGGACGCGTTCGGTGCGCATCCGCCTGCCGTGGCTCGTCATCAACATGTGCACGTCGTCGCTGTCGGCGTTCATCGTGTCGCTGTTCGAAGGTTCCATCGCGCAGATGGCCCTGCTCGCCGTGCTCATGCCCATGGTGGCCAATCAGGCGGGCAACACGGGGCAGCAGGCGCTGGCCGTCATGATCCGCCAGCTCGCCACGGAAAGTTTCGACGCCCGCCGTTCCTGGGGCGCGGTGTTCCGCGAGAGCAAAATCGGCCTCGGCACAGGCATCTTCATGGCGCTGCTGGCCTATGTGGGCGTCATGTTCCTGAGTCACAACAGCATGCTTGCCACGGTCATGGGCATTGCGCTTCTGCTCGACATGCTGCTCGGGGCCATTGCGGGCGGCGCCATTCCGCTCATTCTGCGCGCCCTCGGCCGCGATCCCGCGCAGGCGTCCAGCATCTTCCTCACCGCCCTTACCGACTCCGGCGGCTTCTTCATCTTCCTCGGACTGGCCACGACGTTTCTTTTGTAGTCCGTGGGACCTCTCTGAAAGCACGACCGGCCTTTCTTCCGAAGGCCGGTTTTGTTTTGTGAAAAGCCCCGCGAAGCGCCCGCAAAAAATAAAAAGAACAAGCCCGGACGCCTGCCGGACAACGCGAATCCGCCCGTAGAAGAGATGTTCCGCCCGCACTGTCGGCAAGCCGCCGCATACTCCGAGCACTGCCAATGCGTCAGTTTCGCCGTCCTTTCCCGGGGCGTGAAACGCCGCGCCGATCCCCGCGGCTTCGGCAGTCTCCCCAGCCCCGGCGTCCCGACCTCTCTCCCCTCTTGCTTTGCCCGGCTCCGCTCTCAGATCCCTGCCCCCGGCCAAGCCGCCGCAAGCTCCGGCCCCGCGGACAATCGCGTGACGCAGCATCGTTCCTGCGAGCTCGCGCCTGTTGTCTACACAGCCTCGCCGGAACGAAATAACGTTCCCCGCGCCTTCAGGCGTCGCCACGCCTCCCCCGCGCGACCTTTGCTCTCACGCCCCGATCAGCTCGCGCAGGCGGGTTCGGATCATGGCAAGATAGTCGGGCATGGCGGCCAGCACGGGCGGCGAAAGCTCCATGCTCCAGTTCCCCCACTCAAGAGGCTCCATGCCCGCCACGCGAAGCTCGGGTTTCCGGCCTCGGAGCGCGGCAAGGTCGAGGGCGTCCAGAAGGTCGTCTTCGTGCAGACTCAGGCCGCGGCCTCGCATCCGCGAAAAACGTTCCTCCGAAAGCCAGTAGAAACTTCCGGGTTCGCCGCCCGCGGCCACGGCGTCCAGAGCAATCACGCATTCGTAGCCCTCCAGCAGGGAAAAGCAGTCCGACAGCGACGTGCCGAGCTCCAGAAGTTCCGCTCCCGCGACGCCTTCTTCCGCCAGACGCCGCAGCGCATGAACGCCGAGGCCGTCGTCCCCTTTCAGAATATTTCCCATGCCGATCAACAGAATGCCCATGCGCGCTCCTTTTTCGCGCATGATGCTCCGCCGCGCCGACACGTGCCATGATAACCTGACTTCCGGCGCGCCCCTGCCCCGCGCCGACAAAAAAAGCGCCGCCCCGGCATCGGAAAACTCCGACCCGGAACGGCGCTCCTTGTTGACGGTAACGCTCCGCTAATAGAAGAATCTCTCCCCTTCCCGCGTGATCTCGATATCCTGCGAGATGGGATCGATGAGGCGGCAGTAGCCGTAGTTCAGCCATTCATCCAGCGTGTTGAGCAGATCCTCGCGGGAAAAGCCCTCGCGCTCGGACTGTTCCAGAATCCTCGGGAAAAAGCCCGGAGGCAGCGGCCTCGGCGCGGAATGCACGGCCTTTTTCAGCCAGTCCCGCGTTTGTTCCGGCGTGGCGGGAACGCGCTTTCTGCGGGGCATGACTACTTGTCGCCCTCGTCGAGCCAGCGCTTGATGTTCTCAAGCTGACGGGCCACGGACTGCGGTCCCGTGCCGCCGGGAACGTTGCGACGCGCCACCGCGGTGTCGTAGTCGAGCGCGGTGTACACGTCTTCGCCGATGAGCTCGCTCAGCGAACGGAACTGATCGAGCGTGAGATTTTCCAGACCCACGCCGAGTTCTTCGGCCATGGCCACCGCGCGGCCGGAAACGTGATGCGCTTCACGGAAGGGCATGCCCTTGGTCACGAGGTAGTCGGCAAGTTCGGTGGCGTTCAGGAAGCCCGCGGAGAGGGCCTTGCGCATGCGCTCGGGATGGAACGTGATGCCTTCCAGCATGTCGGCCATGAGGGAGAGCGAATGACGCACGGTCTTGTCGGTGTCGATGAAGGGAATCTTGTCTTCCTGCAGATCGCGGTTGTACGTGAGCGGAATGCCCTTCATGATGGTCATAAGATTGAAAAGATTGCCGTACACGCGGCCGGTCTTGCCGCGCATGATTTCCGCCACGTCGGGATTCTTCTTCTGGGGCATGATGGAGGAACCCGTGGAATGCTTATCGGAAAGCGTGATGTAGCCGAAAAGCGGATTCGCCCACCAGATGATTTCCTCGCAGAAGCGGGAAAGGTGCGCCATGCACACGCTGCCGCAGAACAGGGCTTCGAGGGCGAAGTCGCGGTCGGCCACGGCGTCCATGCTGTTGTCGAAGATGCCGTACATGCCGAGCTCGTCGGCCACCATGGCGGGGTTGAGCGGATACGTGGTGCCGGCCAGCGCGGCCGCGCCGAGCGGACTTACGCGCACGCGGCGTTCGCAGTCGGCCATGCGTTCGGCGTCGCGCTTGAGCATCCAGGCGTAGGCCAGAAGATGCTGGGCCAGACTCACGGGCTGAGCGGGCTGCATGTGGGTGCATCCGGGCAGCAGCACGGCGCGGTTTTCTTCGGCGCGGCGCACGAACATGCGGATGAGCGCCCGGGAAAGACGCATCCATTCGCGCATCTTGTCGGACACGAAAAGGCGGAAGTCGAGGCACACCTGATCGTTGCGGCTGCGGCCGGTGTGCAGCTTCTTGCCCACTTCGCCCACGATCTGGGTGAGGCGGGTTTCGATGTTCATGTGCACGTCTTCGAGTTCCTGCTTCCAGGGGAAGGAGCCTTCCTCGATTTCGCGCTTCACCTGATCCAGGCCCTCGATGAGCGTTGCCGCCTCTTCGCGGGTGATGACGCCCTGCTCGCCCAGCATGTGGGCATGGGCTTTGGAACCGGCGATATCCTGCGCGTAGAGCGCGCTGTCGAACGAAATGGATTCCGTGTAGGCTTCCACGGCAAGGCTGGTGCTTTCTTTGAAGCGGCCGCCCCAAGGCTTGTCGGACATGGTAACTCCAGAATGGTTAACGCCGCAGTCGCGGCTTGGAATACGCGGGGCCTCCCGCAGCGCGGGAAAACGCGCAAACGCCGCAGGACGCGGCGCTTTCGAAAAAAACGCCCTTCTGCACCCGCGCCGCGCACAAAGGCGCAGGCTTGGGCAGAACTCCGACGCCGGGCGAAACGTCGGACGAAAAAACGAAGACCTGCGGCAACGCGCGGCAGACGCAGAGCGCAACCTTTCGCCGCAAGGCAGCAGCCCCGGCGCGGCCTCCTTTCGGTGCGCCTCTGCTCTCCGAAAGAGAGCGCGAAACAGGCTCAGGGGCCGCCTCGTGCAGGCTCTCTCGGAAAACGCGACATCTGCGCCGGTAACCGGCACGCCGGGAATCTTCTACGGGAAACGAAACGTTGCGCCGGAAATCGCCGCGCCGACCTGTTTTTGCCGGGAGAGCGAAACAAACGCAAAACTTCCCTTCCCGCGCAGAGTTCTCCCTGCGCCGTCGTCGCCCTGCCCGGGGACGGGTCGCCCTGCGGGCAAGGAGCGCGGAAGTCGGACGGGCCGCCGGATCTTCGGAAAAAGGCCGGAGGAACATCCCCCGGCCTGTGTCATGCTACTTGAGGAAGCGGCTCACGCGGTCGGCATAGCCGCGGATGCGCAGGCCCTGCAGACGGATGAAGCCGGCGGCGTCCTTGTGATCGTAGGTGGCGCATTCCTCGAAGGTGGCGAGGTCCTGGCAGTAGAGGCTGTGGGGAGAATAACGACCCACGGGCCAGGCGGTGCCCTTGTAGAGCTTGAGGCGCACTTCGCCGGTCACGCCGCGCTGCATCTGATCGATGAGGGCCTGCATGGCTTCGCGTTCGGGCGAGAACCAGAAGCCGTTGTACACGGCGGCGGCGTAGCGGGGAATGATGGTTTCGCGGGTGGCGAGGGCTTCGCGGTCGAGGCAGATTCCTTCAAGGTCCTGATGGGCCACGTGCAGCACGGTGCCGCCGGGGGTTTCGTACACGCCGCGGCTCTTCATGCCCACGAAGCGGTTTTCCACCATGTCGAGGCGGCCGATGCCGTGCTTGCCCGCGATCTTGTTCAGGGTCATGATCATTTCACGGGGGGTGAGGCGTTCGCCGTTCAGGGTGACGGCGTCGCCCTTCTCAAAGCCGATGGTGATGTATTCCGGTTCGTTGGGAGCCTGTTCCACGGGCACGGCCATCACATAGCTGTTCGGGCCGGGTTCTTCCCACGGATCTTCGAGTTCGCTGCCTTCAAAGGAGCAGTGCAGCATGTTGCGGTCCATGCTGTAGTGCTTGTTGGAGGCGTTCACCGGAATGCCGTGCTTTTCGGCAAAGGCGGTGAGGGCGGTGCGGCTCATGAGATCCCATTCACGCCAGGGGGCGATCACCTGAAGGTCGGGAGCGAGGGCGTTGATGGAGAGCTCGAAGCGCACCTGATCGTTGCCCTTGCCGGTGGCGCCGTGGGCGATGGCGAAAGCGCCTTCCTTGCGGGCGATTTCCACAAGGCGCTTGGAAATGAGCGGACGGGCGATGGACGTGCCCATGAGGTAGCGGCCTTCGTAGGTGGCGCCGGAACGAAGCATGGGATAGATGTAGTCGCTTGCGAACTCGTCGCGCAGGTCCTCGATGTAGGCCTTGGTAGCGCCGGTCTTGAGGGCCTTGGGTTCCACGCCGTCAAGATCGTCTTCCTGACCGAGGTCGGCGGTGACGGTGATGACTTCATAGCCGCGCTCGACGATGAGCCACTTCAGGATGACGGAGGTGTCGAGACCGCCGGAGTACGCAAGAATAACTTTATTGTTCTTAGCCATGGCAAAACCTCACGGGCGCTCGCGCCCATGTTTTGACGGTTAACCCGCCTGAGCGGAAAATCATGCCGGAAATCCGGCTTTCTGGCGTTCAGAAACCATGCTCCCTGCGGGCAGAAAGCATGGAAAAAAGACCCGCGCCGCGCGCAGCCGAACGCGGGAGAAACCTTCTTGTAGAAAGATTCTCACGCTTTGTAAAGTCCCGGAACGGGGCGCGCCGACGCCGCTTTTGAAGATGCGGGGCCGCGGGGGGGCCAGGTCGCCTGCGCCTGCGCGAAAAAACACCGCCGAGGCTCCGCGGCGCGCCGTTGCGCGTACGTCCGGGCGCGGAAGCCGAACGCCCCTGCCCCGAAGGGCGCCGCAACGCACGGCGAACGGCTCCCGAACGCGGGACAAAAAAGTCCGGCCGGACCCCACCTCCTGCAACGGAATCCGGCCGGGCGCCATC
>NZ_DBMAHT010000088.1:0-8766 GCF_057866825.1 Mailhella sp. | reverse complement strand
GGGCAGGCTCTGCGCGAGCGCGTCGATCAGATTCTCGCGGGTGTTGCCCACGGCAATGTTGCCCTGCACATGGGAACGCACCTGGGAATCGCATCCGCCGAAGGCGCTGATGATGGAAAAGGTGAGAAGTTCGCGGGTCTTCAAATCCAGCCCCTTGCGGGTGTAGATGTCGCCGAAGCAGAAGGCGGAAAGATAGTTCTGCACCACGGCCTTCTGATCCTCGGTGGCGGCCTCGTGCATCTTGTCGATGCCCTCGCCGAAAATGGACTTCTGCACCGCCAGACCGTCGGCGTAGCGGGTCTGCTCCGTCACGGTGCTCTGCTTTTCCAGAGGCAGGGCAATCTTGTGTTCCGCAAACACTTCGTTCATCAGCTTCACGGCCGCTTCCGTGCGGGGAAAGCCGATGTAGGGCGCGCACTGATACAGCGCTTCCCGGATTTCCACGGGCGCTGCGCCCACGCGCAGCGCAGCGTTCACCTGAGTCTTGAAGTCGTCCAGCGTCTGACCGGCGGTCAGCACCACCAGCGTGACGAGCATGCGCTGCTTGTCGCTCAGCGTGCCGTGATCCATAATCTCACCGTAGAGAAGCCTGTCGCGCATGGCGGCAAGGTCGGGATCCGTGGCCGCCAGAGACGACGTTGTGCTTCCGAGAAACTTCTGCATGTTCCGCGCCGTTGCGTCCACGCGTCCTGCGCTCTGATCCGGCGCGGCAAGGGCCACGGAGGAAGACAGCATCAGGCCCGCAATAATCATCGCACCCAGAGTAACGGCTTTCTTCATAAAAACTCCCTTGCCCGGCAAATATGAGCCGCGGCGTCTTTTTGTTGTTTGTGCCTCAATCATATCAGGCCCGGGCCAGGCCGCCAGATACATTCCTCTTGAGTTCTTGCCCGATTCTGCCCGAGGCGGCGTGAACGGAACGCATCCCTGCCGCCCCCGCACAGGAAGAGCGCTCTCCTGCCCCGCTCCGCGCATGCTCGCCCCCGGCTCCGACGAACGCCCCGTCCGGCTACCTGGCCCTCACCGAGCCCAGCCGTTCGATATCCTCGTCCGTTCTGTTGCCGTGTACGACCATGCCCGAAAGCGCGCGCTCCAGAGCCTCGAACTCATCGTCGGAAAGTTCCACGTCCGCCGCGCCGAGGTTCTCCACAATGCGCTCTTCCCGACGCATGCCCGGAATGGGAACCACAAAATCCCGACCATGCAGCATCCAGGCCAGCGAAATCTGTGCGGGCGTGGCCCCCTTGTCTTCGGCAACGCGTCGGAGCAGCATCAGAATCGGCTCGTTGGCTGCCATGTTCCCGGGCTCGAAACGGGTGATGACGCGCCGCACGTCGTCGCCCTGATACACGGCGTTCACGGCGCACCTGCCGCTCAGAAAACCGCTGGCCAGCGGCGAAAACGCCACAAAGCCGATGCCGAGCTCGGCGCAGGCGGGAATGACGTCCTTTTCAAACATCCGCTCCATGATGGAATACTCGCTCTGCACGGCCGCAAGCGGCGTGACCGCATGGGCCCGGCGTATCTGCGACTCCGTGGACTGCGACTGTCCCCAGCCGCGAATCTTGCCCTCCGCGATCAGCTCGCCCATCCAGAACGCCACCTCTTCCACGGTTTCGTCGTCGGGAACGCGGTGCTCATAGTAAAGGTCGATATAGTCCGTGCGCAGACGGCGCAGCGAATCCTCCACGGCCCGGCGCACTCCGCTTCGGCTGAGCTTGCCCTCGGGCATGTTCTGACCGGGCAGCGCAAACGGCGAAAACTTCGTCGCCAGCACGATGCGGTCGCGAAAAGGCTCCACGGCCCGCCCCACAAGTTCCTCGTTCACAAAGGGCCTGTATCCTTCCGCAGTATCGAAAAAGGTGCAGCCGAGCTCAAAGGCTCGGCGTATGAGCCGCACGGCCTCATCTTCCGAAGGGCCGACCCCGTAGCCGTGCGAAAAGCCCATGCAGCCCATGCCCACGGCCGAAACTTCCAGACCGCTGCGTCCCAGCTTTCTTTTCTTCATGTCGTACTTCCCCTGCGGCCCGCTACGGGCGGATCACCGTTTTCAGCACGTGCCCCTCGGCAGACACCTGCATTTCCAGCGCATGCTGAAGTTCTTCCAGCGGCAGCACGTCGGTGACGTACTTTTCAGGATCAATAATGCCGCGGGCAATGAGATCAATGGTTTCCTCAAACTCCCGACGCGTGCAGGACACGCTGCCGGTGAGCCGCACTTCATGCAGCACGGCGCGGTTCAGCTCGAAAGGCACCGTGGGCGCGATGGAGTTGCCTATCATGACCACCTCGCCGCCGGGCTTCACGCCGTCCAGACAGGCCGCCAGCGAGTCGCCGGACCCCACGGCCTCAAAAACCACGTCGAAGCCGCCCTCGGAAAGATCCAGCATTCTTTCGGCCCTGTCCGGCGCGTTGCCGTACACGTAGGCGTCGAAATCGCCGATTTCACGCGCCTTGCCCGTCTGCCGATCGTCGATGCGGGACATGACGAGCAGCGAGGCTCCGGCCTTTTTCGCCAGACCGCCGATGAGCTGGGCAATGATGCCGCTGCCCACGACAAGCACCTTGTCGTGCAGCTTCAGCCCCGAACGACGCACCGCGTGATAGGCCACCATGAGCGGATCAATGAGGCCTGCGGCCACGTCCGACACCGTATCGGGCAGCCGATAGGCGTTCATGGCCTTGCCGACGAAGTATTCCGCATAGCCGCCGTTGCACACGAAGCCGATGTAGTTCGTTCCGTTCACGGCGCGGCAGAGCTGTTCCCTGCCCGAGCGGCACATGTCGCATTCGCCGCAGTACAGGTTGGCCCAGAACGTGACGCGCTCGCCCGCGCGAAAATCGCTGTCGCCGGGATCGGTCACCTCGCCGCAGAATTCGTGCCCCATGATGAAGTGTTCCGGCCTCTGACTGCTCCAGCCCCTGCCTGCCTTCCACATGTGAATGTCGCTGCCGCACACGCCGCAGGCGCGCACGCGAATGCGCAGCATGCCCGGAGCCATTTCCGGGACGGGCACGTCCATGATGCGCACCTCGCCGGGACCGACGAGCACGCCGGCCTTCATGGTGTTCTCTGCCATAAAAAATTCTCCCTTGTTTCTGAATGAGCTTGATGAACGAACGTCTGATCCCTGCCCGGCGCGCCTGTGCTCTGCTTCGTTCGGTGCAGACGACGCGCACAGGGCTCCGCCGCCTCCCCCTGCCGTGTTCAGCGGCGGCTAAGCAGGGCGCGTTGCGCCCCGGTACGCGAAGGCCCCGCGCATCCTCTGCGTCCCGCGCGTTCAGGTCGCTCAAAAACGACGCGGCATGCAGGCCATGCCACAAGAAAAACACCCCGCCCCGGGACTTGCCGCAGGACGGGGATAGCCGCTCAATACTGCGGAATCAAACAATTACCTGGCGTTGTACTGTTCGTCGGTGACCTTTTCCATCCAGACCACGACCTTGCCCGGCTCCTTTTCCTCGCAGATGGAGATATGAGTCATGGCGCTGTTCGGCGCCGCGCCGTGCCAGTGCTTGACATTGACGGGACAAATGACCACGTCGCCCGCACGGATGACCTGAATGGGCTTGCCCCACTCCTGCGTGAGGCCCACGCCGGACGTGACGATGAGCGCCTGCCCCACCGGATGAATATGCCAGTTGGAACGCGCGCCCGGCTCAAAGGTGACCACGCCCACGCTGGAGCGCATGTCGTTGTTGGCGGGATAGAGCTGTTCAACGCGCACGCTGCCGGTGAAAAACTGATCCGACCCCTTGGCGGTAGGGAACTCGCCGTTGCGCAGAATGGTCTGCGACTTGCCGATTTCGGCGGCGTCGCCCTGCCCGGGCAGAGCACAGAGGGCGGCAAGAGTCAGAGCCATGGACAGGATCAACTTGTTCATAGAGACATCCTCCGGTTTTTCGATGAGCATGAAGGCATGGTACCGGGAGGCGCAGCGCTCAGCCAGCTACGATACTCTCTATTTTTTGCCTGATCGTTGCAGAAACAACAGTCCGCCCCACGCATTTGCCCGAAGATGCCGCGCCCGCGTTGCCCGTAACAAAACAACCTGCGAGAAACAGGCAAGAAGCTGCGAAAAGATGTTTGCCGCCACTTCTCACTGAACAAAGAGCGCTTCTGAAAAACGCGTTCCATAAAAAAGACGCCGCCCGGGTTTCCGGGCGGCGTCTTTTGAGTTGCCGAGATCACGCTGAAAACGCAAAAGAGGCGGAACGCTCACGCGTTCCGCCTCTTTGTTCCGAGCGCGCAAAGCTTCTACTTTGCGCGACGCTGTTTGCCAAAAAACTACGGACGCAGCAGGGCAAAGCCCTCGCGCTGCAGCTTCACGATTTCCACCACGCCAGCAGGCACGACTTCGCAGCCTTCCCACAAATCTTCGCGGGCCACGCTGAACGACTTCAGCGCGTTGTTGCACAGCCTGATGGAAAGGCCTTCGGCCATGAGCTTCGCGCCGCGTTCGGCAAGCGCTGCGTTGGCGCGGGTAAAGAGCTGCACCGCCGGTCCGTTGGCCACCATGACCACACGGAAGTCTTCGCCGGGCAGCGCGGCCTTGTAGTTGGCCACGTTGTTGAAGGCCAGATTGAGACGGGCGGGATCGTTGTCGTCCACATGGATGACGAGGTCGTAGTACATGGGCGCTCTCCTTGCGTTTACTTGCGCAGATCAGAATACCAGCCCGCGGCCTGACGAAGCAGACGCATGCTGCGTTCCGCCATGGCGAAGGGCTCGTTCATGTAGCCGTCGAGCAGAAGCGTGGAATCGAACAGGGCGTTCACCATGTCCTTGAAGGTCTCGTCCTCGGCTCCTTCCTTGCAGATGCGCATGAGCGAGCGCACCAGAGCATGATCGGGATTGAGTTCGAGAATCTTCTTCGGAATGCCTTCGCTCTTCTGCATGACGCGCATGAGCTTTTCCATGGAAGAGCTTACGCCCTCGGGCGAAACGAGACAAGCCGCCGCGTCGATGGGCCGCGTGGCCGCGCGCACGTCCTTCACCTGATCGCCGAGAATGGTCTTCACCGCGCTGATGAGCGCATCGAGTTCCGGCTTTTCATCCTCGGAAAGCGGCTCGGGCTTGGGTTCGGCGTTCTCCACATCCGGGAAGGCGTCCAGCGCGCCGGCTTCGACCAGCTCCACGGACTTGAACGGATGCTTCTGGTATTCCATGATGGCTTCCAGCGCGAACTCGTCCACCGGATCGGTGAGGTACAGCACTTCCAAGCCCTTGCGGCGGAACTGGCCGAGATGAGGATTCACCTTGGCCGCCTCGATGGACGGAGCAGACACGTACCAGATTTCCTTCTGATCGGGCTTCATGCGGGAAATGTAGTCGTCGAGGCTGGTGAGCTTGTCGTCCTGCGCCGTGGAGTAGTAGCGCAGCAGCGGAGCCACGCGGTCGCGGTACTGATAGCTGTCGAAGCCGAACTTGATGTACTTGCCGTGCAGCTTCCACATGGCCTCGTACTTTTCAGGATCGTTCTTGGCCATGCGCTCGAAATGGGTGAGCAGCTGGCGGGTGATGGTCTGGCTTATCTTGCGCAGCACCACGTTTTCCTGAAGCGTTTCGCGGGAAATGTTGAGCGGCAGATCTTCGGTATCCACCACGCCCTTCATGAACGCGAAGTAGTTGGGCAGAAGCTCCTTGTTGTGACGGTCGATGAGCACGCGGCGAACGTACAGATCGGGGCCCCATTCGTCCTTGCGCTCGTCGAAGACGTCCACCGCCGTGCCGGGAATGTACAGCAGGCAGCTGAACTGCACGGGGGCGTCCACCGAGAAGTGAATGACGTCGAGCGGTTCCTTCTGATCGAAGGTAAGGAACTTGTAGAACTCGTTGTACTGTTCCTTCGTGATGGAGAACTTGGGCTCGCGCCACAGCGCCGCCGTGGTGTTGACGCGCTCGCCGTCGAGCTGAATGGCGAAGGGCAGGAAGTTGGAATGCTTGCGGATGACGCCTTCAAGACGATATTTTTCCTCGTACTCGTGCGCGTCGTCGCGAAGGTAGATCTTGATGCTGGTGCCGCGCTTCAGGCCTTCGGCCTCCGCGCCTTCCAGCGCGCGGATGGTGAAGCTGCCCGTGCCGTCGGAAGTCCAGACGTGCGGCGTGCCGTCGCCCGTGGCGGAAACGGAGGTCACTTCCACCTTCCTCGCCACCATGAACACCGAATAGAAGCCGATGCCGAAACGACCGATGATCTGAGCCGCGTCGTCGGGCTTGCTGTCGTCATGCTCCACGATGGGCTCTTCGGCGTCAGCGGGCTTGTCCTCGTCGTCCTTGTCCTCGTCGGACTTCTCACCTTCGGCCTTCGCTTCTTCGGCGGGCTTGCCTGCGGCCTTTTCCGCCTCGCGTTCCTTCAGGAACTGCTCGGAGCCGGAACGCGCAATGGTGCCCAGGTTGTCGATCATTTCCTGTTCGGTCATGCCTATGCCGGTATCGGCAACGGTGATGACATGATTATCCTTGTCCGTGGTGATGGTGATTTCCAGCGGCAGTTCCGGATCGCGCACCTCACCGCCGGTGCTCTGAAGAAAGCGCACCTTTTCCAAGGCGTCCGAAGCGTTGGAGAGCAGCTCGCGAAGGAAGATTTCGTGGTTGGTGTACAGAGAGTGAGTAAGAATATTGAGCAGCTTGCACGTTTCCGCGCGAAACTGATGAGTGGTTTCCGCCATGACATGGCCTCCTGATATGTTTCCGAACGCGCGGCAGACGCCGCCGTACGGTCATCGCTGAAGAAAGGGCCCGACAGCATGCGGGCCCAAGAGTCACATAAGGCGGAGAGGCGGCAAGTCAAGGGGACGACGCAAAAAAAGCCGGACTTCCGACGCCGCGTCGGAGTCCGGCCCGGGGCCGTGCGCCTGTCCTGCAGGGATCTTCTCCGCAGAGCGGAAAAGCGGGGACCATGCCCTGCGGCGGCAGATGCCGCCTCGCGCTGCGACGAAGACAGGCGCGCGGGTCTGCCGTTACGAAGGATTATCCACGGTAGAGCCGAGCACCGTGCTCAGCAGTCTGGACGATACGCCGGAATCCCCCCAGGCGTAGGGCCGCACCATGTCGGCAGAAATGTCGCCGTTTTCCCCGAATCTGGCCGAAAAGGCCGTGTCGGCGCGCTGCACGAAGGCCTTGAGCTCGGCATCTTCCACGATGGGGCAGCGTTCGGTAGCCAGCGGTTCACGGTACTCCACGAGCAGCTTGCTCTCGCCGTTGTTCACTATCCATTCGTACTGGCTGACCATGACGCCGGCCGTCCAGCCCATGCCGCGTTCGGCAAAGGCAGGCATCCAGGGATCAAGCTGCACGGGACGGACGAACACACGCTGGGTGACGGTTTCGGGTCTGTCTCCGCCGCAGGTGTACAGCACGGGCAGAAATTCCAGATTGGTGGACATGATGCCCGGATACCAGTACTTCGAGCCTGCGTCGGCGAGCGCTACGGCAAGCTGCGCGCCGCTCTTCGCGCTCAGGCTGTACCACACCACGCCCGGCTCGGAACGAGGCAGTTCGCGGTCGGTGGAAAGCATGACCGTCATTTTGCCCTGCGCCACGGCCGAGAAGTCGGGCGAGGTCTTGACCGCCACCGTGGGACGGGCCGTGGACTCAAAAGCGCCGACATTTCCCGATCCGCGCACCAGAGCCCATTCCGCACAGGCCGCCGAAGGTATCGACAGCGCCAGAAAAGCCAGAATCGAAAGCATTCTCTTCATGACACGCTCTCCATGTTTCCTGTTCCGGATCATCCCGGAACAGGGCCCACACTAGCAGAACGCGCATGATAAGACACAGGATGCAACCGTGAGCGGCATGAGTAATCATCCAAAAACATTGATAATAACGCCTGAACGGACGCCTTTTTCCGCCGAGAGATGCGCGGATTGCCCGTGCGGTCAAAAATCATGCCTTCCCGGGCGCGGGAAAGGAGACTCGCGCGCCATTCGTGCCGGAGCGCCGCGGCAGAAACGCTCCCGACGCGCTTCTTTTCCGCGCCAAGACGTGAGGCCGCGCCGCAAGAGTGCAAAAAAAAAAGACCGGCTCCCCCTGACGGAGGAACCGGCCGAATACGGACGCCCGGAGGCGGGGCGTCCGTTTTTTTTCAAGTTCAGGCAAGCTGCTGAATGCCGTCGAGCTTCCAGCTGTCGCCCTCGGCGCGGGAGCACACGAAGTGCCACACTTCCCGCACCTGTTCGGGACGGGCGGCGCGCTGATCTTCGCGCATGAGCACGTCGAAGTACACGGCCACGCGGCGCAGATCACCCTCGTCGCGCACCTCGATGACGGAAGCGTTCACCAGCAGAATTTCGGTCTTGCCGGGATTCGGATCCTGCTTCGCCTGCTCGCGCAGTTCGCGCATGACGTCTTCGGTGGCGAAGTTGGCGATGTCGTCAAGATCGCGGCGATCCCACGAAGCCTGAAGGCGCGTGTAGGCCGCCTTGGCTCCGCGCAGGAATTCATCCTGATCGAAGTCGGCGGGCAGAACCACGTCGTTCTGCGCTTCCGCGGCCTGCTGAACCGGCGGTTCGGAACGCAGATTGTCCCACGCGCCGCCCTGAGAGGCCTGACGAGGCGCGTCGTAGTCGCGGGGAGCGTCGTAGCGATAGGCCTGACGATCGTTGTTGTCGGAAGAGGCCTGGCCGCCGCGGAAGCGACGGAACATGCGCACGCCGAAGTGCACAAGCAGGCCGAGAATAATCAGATTGAGCACGCCGCCCAGCATGCCGCCGCCCATGCCGTGGCCGCCGAACAGGGAGCCCAGCAGCGTGCCGGCAAGA
>NZ_DBMAHT010000087.1:0-8810 GCF_057866825.1 Mailhella sp. | reverse complement strand
ACCAGGTGCGGCGGGGCATGGAAAAGGCGCTCTTGTCGCCGGGATTCTCCAGCGCGGCAAGAATGCTTTTTTTCAGCTCCGGCGAGATGATTTCGTCGCAGTCGAGCATGAGCACCCATTCGGTGGGAGCGTTGGCGGCAAGCCAGTCGATGCCGTAGCGTATCTGCCTGGCGTTGCCCGGCCACTTGTTCTGAATGAAGATGGCCCCGTGAGAGCGGGCGATGTCTTCCGTCTTGTCGGAACTGAAGGAGTCAACAATGAGCACGCGGTCGCAGAAGGAAAGGGATTCGAGACACTTTCCCAGCAGGCGTTCGCCGTTCAGGGTAATGATGAGGGCGGTAAGTCGTACGGGAGCTTCCATGAGGCGATCCGTAAAAAGGGCATAAAAAAGGGGAGAGAATGTTCTCTCCCCTTGTATCCTGAACTCTTGTCGGATTCAAGCTCGGCAGCGCGACTTTTCCATAAAAGTCGCGAAGACGGGCCCGATTACGCGCCGAGCTGGATGCGGACGAACTTGCTGACCTTGATGGAGCAGCCGGCGGCCTTGGCGGTGGCCTTCAGGAGATCCTGCACGGTCATCTTGTCGTCGCGGATGTAGGGCTGATCGAGCAGGCAGACTTCCTTGCAGTACTTCTTCACGGCGCCTTCGGCGATCTTGTCGATGATCTTCTCGGGCTTGCCTTCGGCAAGGGCCTTCTGACGATACACTTCGCGTTCGCGTTCGAGCAGCGCGGGATCGAGGCTGTCGGCGTCGAGGGCGAGGGGGTTGGAAGCGGCAATCTGCATGGCCACGTTCTTGGCGAATTCGGCCACGGTGGCGTCGGCGGGCTTGTCGGTGTCCACTTCGACGAGCACGGCGAGCTTGCCGTTGGAATGCACGTAGGTGCCGATGACGCCTTCGCCTTCAATGCTCATGCGCACGAAGCGGCCGAGCACGGTCTTTTCACCGGTGGAGGCGGCCAGCTCGTTCATGCTGTCCTGGAAGGCGTCGAGGTTTTCGGGGTTGTTCGCGGCCACTTCCTGGGCCACGTGCTTGGCGAAGTCCTGGAACTTTTCGCCGCGGGCCACGAAGTCGGTTTCGGTCATCACTTCAACGATGGCGGAAACCTTGCCGTCGGCGCTGGTGGCGGAGGCGATCACACCTTCGGAGGTGGCGCGGTCGGCGCGCTTGGCGGCCTTGGACAGGCCCTTCTGACGCAGCCAGTCGAGCGCCTTTTCCACGTCGGCTTCACATTCGGTGAGAGCCTTCTTGCAATCCATCATGCCGGCGCCGGTCTTGTCGCGCAGCTCCTTCACCATGGCAGCGGTAATAGCCATTGTTATGCTCCTTGCAAATAAAAGGGGTTATTCAGCGGCTTCGGCCGTTTCGGCGGCCTTCTGCATGGCAGCTTCGGGATCGGCCACTTCCTTGCTCTGGGCGGCGCCTTCGAGGCAGGCTTCGGCCATGGCGTTCACGAACAGCTTGATGGCGCGGATGGCGTCGTCGTTGCCGGGAATGATGTAGTCGATGACGTCGGGATCGCAGTTGGTGTCGGTGACGGCCACGATCGGGATGCCGAGCTTGCGGCATTCCTTCACGGCGATCTCTTCACGATGCGGGTCGATGATGAACACGAGCTGGGGAAGGCTGTCCATGTCCTTGATGCCGCCGAGGGTCAGATTCAGCTTGTCGAGCTCGCGCTGGAAGCTGAGGATTTCCTTCTTCTGATAGCGGTTCACGGAACCGTCGGCGAACATGGCTTCGAGCTTCTTCAGACGTTCGATGCTCTTCTGAATGGTCACGAAGTTGGTGAGGGTGCCGCCCATCCAGCGGTTGGTCACGTAGGGCTGACCGGCGCGGGAGGCTTCGGCGGCCACGGCTTCCTGAGCCTGGCGCTTGGTGCCGATGAAGAGCACCTTGCCGCCGTTGGCCACGGTTTCCACGATCTTGTCATGGGCGGTGCGGAACAGCTTCACAGTCTGCTGGAGGTCGATGATATGGATGCCGTTGCGGGCGCCGAAGATGAAGGGGCGCATCTTGGGGTTCCAGCGACGGGTCTGGTGACCGAAATGCACGCCGGTTTCCAGCATCTGTTTCATGCTGACGTAAGCCATGGTAATTCTCCTTGAGAAAAAAGGGTTTGTCTTCCACATCGACCCCTGGCCCTTCACCCGTTGACGCCCTTCGTCTCCGGGAACCCTGGCCGCTGCCGATGTGTGCATTATGTGTAACTTGTGGTGTCTATCCTATTTTTCCCTGCAAGGCAAGTGTTTTCCGGGCGGCGTGCGCGGGACAGGGGCGGCGGGGAAACGGGGACGGGAAAGGCGTCGGCAGGGCGCGCTGCGGGGCGTGTCTGCCCGCGGGGGATTTTTTGGCGGCAGAGGGGAGCTGCGGCGGGAAAGACGTTGCGCGGAAGAGGCGGCAGCGTGAGGCGGGCGTCGCACGGCCTCTGCGGGCGAGGGAGTTGTTTGCGAGGGGGCGGCGCGTTTGCCGGGCGGGGATTCCTCGACCGTCAGACACGCGAGGGAGAGGGCGGCAGGACTGGCCTGCGCGGGGAGAAAATTCTGCGGCGGGGGCAGAAGAGCCACCGGCGCGGGGGGATTTTTTGCGTGAGGGTGGGGCGTCTGCGGGGAGGAGGCTCGTTTGTTGAAGGGAAGCGGCGTCGGACGGGCCGTCGTCAAAAGAACGCCCCGGCGCGCGGGATTACTTTTTTTCGGACTTGTTGCCGCGCACGATCATGTCGGCAAAGGCGGTGGCGGTTTCCTTCACCCAGTCGAGGTGGGGTTCGGGGGCGTCGTTGCCGAGAATGGAGCTGACGGTGACAAAGAGCACGGTGTCCTTTACGGGAACCACGGCGGTGGTCACGGCCGTGGAAAGCCAGCTCTTGGGGCCGCGTTCCATCATATTAAAATGGATGAGGCTGGTGTACAGAAACGCGCTCGACGTGCGCACGGAATCCACGAGCAGGGGCGTGCCCGTGGAGAGCGCGCGTTCGAGGGCCTTCTCGCGGTTTTCCATCTCCTGCGCCGGGGTGTCGGTGCGGTTGCGCGGTATGCGCGAAAAGCCGATGAAAAGTCCTTCCGTGGAGCGGGCCAGCAGCTCGGCGTCCTTCTGTTCCAAGGGGCGGGTCTGACCTTCCAGGGCGCAGATGAGCACCTGTCTTGTGACGGCGTCGCGGCTGCCGTAGCGGTACTGATGCGCCATGTACTGCGGCAGATACATCTTCACGAGCCGACCGTGACGCACGGCGTTCTTTTCGGTGTCGAGAAAGAGGTCGGATTCGTGATCGGTGAGTTCGGTGAAGCCGTCGGGCGCGGAAAACTTGAGGGAGTCCACGCCGTCGTCGAAGGCGCGGGCGGGGAGGGGAAGGCAGAGCAGAAGCGTGAGAAGCAGGGGAAGAACTGGGCGCATGGCGAACTCCTTGCATCGCGGCAGGGCCGCTCGGAAGCGGCGCGGCCCGGAGACGAATTCCGTGCGCTGCGGCGAAGCCTTTCGAGAGTTGCCCGGCGTCGGGATTTTTGTCAAGGCTCGGGGCGCTATTACGGCTTGACCGTGAGCCGAGGTGATATTAAAAGGAAAAAACCGTTTCCGTCCCCTCCGTTTTTTGCGGAGGGGTCCTCGGGAAGTAGCTTCTTCCCTTCCCCCTTACCAGTGGAGGAATCATGTCTCAGCTGCACATTACCTGGTATGGCCATTCCAACGTCATGCTCAGTGAAAACGGCGTGTCCGTTCTTTTTGATCCTTTTTTTGAAGGCAATCGCTTTGCGCCCGACTGGCGCGAAATTCCGCGCCCCGACATTGTGGCCCTGACGCACGATCACGGCGATCACATGGGTCAGACCGTGGAAATCGTGCGCACCACCGGAGCCATGCTGTACTGCATTGCCGACCTTGTGGGCTACTTCCGCGAACGCGGCGTGCCGGAAGGTCAGATCATCAACTACGGCATGGGCGGCAACGTGGACGGCACGCTGGAGTTCAAGGGAACCAAGCTCACCATGACGCAGGCGTTCCACTCTGCGGCCATGGGCTCTCCCGTGGGCTACGTGGTGGAAATGCCGGGCGGACACACCGTGTACCACGCCGGCGACACGGGCCTGTTCGGCGACATGACGCTCATTGCCGACCGTTTCAATCTTGATCTTGCGCTGCTTCCCATCGGCGGCGTGTTCACCATGGACGGCAAGCTGGCCGCCAAGGCGGCGGGCCTGCTCGGCGCGCCCGTGGCCATGCCCATGCACTACCGCACCTTCCCCGTGCTGGCGCAGAACGCCGATCTGTTTGTGGAATCGCTGAAGGAATTTGCTCCGACCTGCCGTCCGCTGGTGATCGAACCCAACGAGATGGTGGTGCTGGACTGACATTCGGCACTCGGATGCCCCGTCTCCCGGATCTGTTCCCGGAGGCGGGGCCGGCTCGACGCGGCATGAGGGGATGGCGCATTCCCCTCGGCCGCGGGCGAGTCTGCGCCCGGGCGTCGGCCTTGCAAAAATGCCGATGCCCCCGCGCAGTTTTCCTGCCTTGCTCCGTTGTCGCCGTTGTCGGCAGAGGCGGCAACCCGGTTTTCGCCGGGGCCGGCGCTTTCCCGGCGACGAGAGGCATGTTCAAGCGTCCTTCGGCGGCTCTGCCCGCGGGAGGTGAGCCGTCCGAAGGGGCCGTTTTTTTTTTGCGGAGCTGCCCCGGCGTTCCGACGTCTGCGCAGGGCCACGTTTTTCTGCCTTGGCGCGGGGCGCGGGCAACCGGGAAACTTCACGAGCGGCGGTCTTGCGATGTCTTTGCGCAGGGCAGCCTGTCCGTCTTTCACAGTCGGAGGACTTCCGCGCAGGCGGGCCGCGCACCCGTCGCCGAAGGGCAGGTCGGCAGCGATCTTCGGCACAGGTCGTGCGGGGTCGCTTCGTAACCGACGGGCAGCCACGGCTCCGGCGCGGGACGGGGCGTTCTGCGTTGAAACTTCCCGGAGACTGCTCTGCGCTGCCTTGAGCCCTCCCGCGTGGGATGCCCGGGCGGAGGATGGCGCTTTTGCGCGGCGCAGAAGTCCGGCTCGCGGCATCCGGCGTTCGGACGGCAGGCCGCAGTCAGATGCAAAAACTACCCGTGATTGGGAAGCCGCACCTGCGAGAAGCCAGCGCAGGGCGATGTTTTTTCTGCTCCGGTGCGGAACGCGGACTGCGATAACACGGTTCCCGTCAAGCGCATGGGAAGAGGGCTCTGCCGCAAGCCTCGGCCCCCGACGCAGGCGGAACGAAGGCAGCAATGCTCCGGCGCAGGCCGTGCGCGCCCCCGGTCCGGACTCCCGGAGCGCGAGGCTCCCGGCACTTGCCGGTCCGCTTCCCGAATGTTCCAAAGCGCGGAGTTCTTTCCGCCGGGGAAGTGGGGCTTTTCCCGCTTCATCATTTTTCCGAAAAGGGTTATCATGTGTCGGTTCCGCTGCGGCGTCCCGCCGCGGCCGAAGACTGACGCATGGGGAGACGCCTATGGCCACCGTTATGCAGCACGAAGAACTGATACGCCGCGCCCTTGCCTATATTCTGGAACGCAGACGCGACTGTCCGGACACGAAGGTCGCCGAGCTTCTGGACAGCGCAGGCGCGCGCTTCAATCTTTCGCCCCTCGATCAGGAGGCGCTGGAAAGACTGCTTTCGCTCAAGTCCGACGAGGGCGTCGCATGAATCTTCTCCAGAGACGTCTGTTCCTGGAGCACGCCAAGACGTTTTTTCTGTCCATGGCCGTGCTCCTGCTGTTCATCCTCATGGGCCGCGCGCTCCAGCTGCGCGACATGCTCCTCGGCCTTGAACTGAGCATCTGGGATACCCTGCGCCTGTTCGGATATCTGAGCCCGTTCTTTCTGCTCATCATCTGCCCCATCGCCTGCATGCTGGCGGTCTTCCTCACCTTTTTGCGCATGAGCACAGACAGGGAGCTCGTCGCCCTCAAGGCGGGCGGCGTGAGCCTGTATCAGATGCTGCCCGCACCGCTTGTCTTTTCCGTGCTCTGCGCGCTGCTCGGCTTCTGGATTTCCGTGTACTGGCAGGCCTGGGGCATGGGACATTTTCGTTCCGAAGTGCTGGACATCGCGAGCAGCAGCGCCCGCGTGGTGGTGCAGCCCGGCGTGTTCAACAAGGACGTGCCCAACATGGTCATGTTTGCGCGCAAGGTGGATCCCATCACCGGCACCATGGCCGGCGTGATGGTGGAAGACCGGCGCGCCGCGGGCACCACCATGACCATTCTTGCTCCCGACGGCAGCCTCGACGCCGACTACGAAAACGGCGAACTCATCTTTCTGCTCAAGAACGGCCGCAGCTACACCGAAAAGGATAACTCCCTCTCGATCATGGGCTTTCAGGAATACGCCGTGCGCCTGAGCTTCGATTCGCTGTTCCAGGGCGTGGACATGGGCCCGGTCAAGCCCAAGGAATACACCTGGGCCCGCCTCTACGACACCCAGAACGAACGCGAGCTCCAGAAGACCGATCCGCGCATGGCCCGCAAAATCGTGGTGGAACGGCACAAGCGTCACGTGTTTCCCATTGCCTGCGTGGTGCTGTGCATCTTCGTCATACCCATTGCCACGTCGTTTCAGGGCCTCAAGCAGCAGACCGGCGTGCTCATGGCGCTGCTTCTGTTCCTCGTGTATTACAGCCTGCTCATGCTGGGCATCAGTCTCGGCGAAAGCGGCGATCTTGATCCGGCCATCGGCCTGTGGGTTCCCAACGCGGTCTTTCTGCTGATGGGCCTCTACGGCCTGCGGCTCGCCGCACAGGAGCGCATGCCGCGCATTACCGAATACTGGAATTCCCGCAAGAGCCGCAAAAAGAAGAAGGGGGCCGATCAATGAGCCTGCTTTTCCGATACATCTTCATGCGGCACGCCCGCCTGCTGCTGCTCATCATGGGCCTCGGCGTGGGCATCTACCTGCTCACCGACATCGTGGAACGCGTGGACATCTTTATTGAAGCGGGTTCCGGCATAGGTCTGGTGCTCCAGTACTTCGGCGTGCGCCTGCCTTCCATCATCGCGCAGATCCTGCCCGCCGTGTTCCTGCTGGCCACGGTGGTCACACTCTGCCTCATGGGCGGAAGCCGTGAACTCACGGCCCTGCACGCCGGCGGCATTTCCTTTGCCACCGTGGCCGTCATTCTGGTCATGTGCGGCGTGTTCTGGGGCGTGGTGCAGTTCTGCTGCTCGCAGCTGCTCGCCGTGCAGGGCGAACGCTATTCCCAGCAGATATGGCAGGAAGAGGTGCGCAAGAAAAACCTCGACGACCGTACCCTCGACGACGTGTGGTTCATGGAAAACGGCTGGACCGTGTCCGTGAAAACGCTCCGGGCCGACGGCGAAGGCTCAGGCTTCTCCGCCTTCCACGTCCGGGACGGCGGCTCCGACGTGGACGTCATCGTGCGCGCCCCCCGCGTGAAGGGCAGCGAAAACGGATGGGTGGCCGCCAACGCCGTGCGCCTCTATCCCGATACCTACCAGAGAGAAAGCCTTCCCCGCCTGGAACTGCCCCTGCATCAGGATCCTGAACTCTTCTTCTCCACGGAATCCAACAACCTGCAGCAGCTCCCGCTCTGGCAGCTCGGCGACGCCATCAACCAGCTCGGCGCGGCAGGCTCCAACGTGGACGGCCTGCGTACCGTGTGGCACGGAAAAATCGCCTACGCCGCCTCCCTCGTGGTCATGGCCGTGCTCGGCGCGGCCATCGTCTCCCGCTTCCCCAATATCTATATCGCCGTGGCCATCAGCATGGCGGGTACCTTCATCATGTACGCCCTCACCATGTTCGGCGAATCCCTGGGCCAGCGCGGAGCCCTCCCCCCATTCATGGCCGCCTGGGGCCCCGATACCCTCCTGCTCCTCATAGCCGTCGGCAGACTCTACCTCGTCAGCATCCGACGCTGACCCCTCATACCCATGCACTGCAACCAGCGCGGATCGGCTCGCCCCGGTCCGCGTTTTTTTTCGCTCGGAAAGGCAGAAAAGGCAGGAAAGGCAGGAAAGGCATGCGGGGGAAATAATTCCCCCCGCGCCCCCCTGTTTCCGCCGACGGCTTCGCCGTTCGGCGGGGCGGGAGTGCGGATGCAGGGCGCGTTGCCGAAGATGGCGGGCGTTTGGAAAGGCGGGGACTGCAGATGCGGGATGCTTGGCGGGCGTGGTTCGGGCTGCGTACTCAGTGCAGGTGTGTCCTGTCGGCCCCACCTGCGGTGGCCGACTCCTGTCCGGCCTTCGCCGGACAGTCGTGTCAAAGGAAGAGATTTCCAGATGTTGGGGGAGAATAGAGCGACCGCAGGTGTGGAAATGATTTTTCGTGCAGATGTCGCGGGTGCGCGTATTTTTCGGCACGGAGGTTCAAACAGGCCCTCAGCGCGCTCTCAACGCTCCGGGGCGTGCGGGTGACATCGGAACATCGAAGGGGAAAGGAAGTGTCCGGCGGAAGAGGGCTCACTGATGGAGGAATGTCCGGGGATGCGGCTGGGGAAAGCAGCGCCCATAAATAAAAGTTTTAGGAAGGAGGATGGGGGTGCGGGGGAAGGAGGAAAGCCCTTTTTCAAAAGGGTTTCCTCCTTCCCCCGCATCTCTCTCCCTCTCTTTCTTCCTAATCTTCTATTTCTGAAAAAGGGGTGAAGGGCTGAGGGGGGGCGGAGGGCTCGGCGAGGCGTTTTTCCATCCAGACCATGTCGTACCAGCGGTTGAACTTGAAGCCGCAGCGGGGGAATTCGCCCACGGTATGGAAGCCCATGCGGGTATGGAAGTGGATGCTGGCGAGGGTGAGGTGTTCATCCTCTTTTGGGGGGCGGGCGATGCAGGCGTAGAGCAGCAGGATGCCCTG
>NZ_DBMAHT010000086.1:0-8883 GCF_057866825.1 Mailhella sp. | reverse complement strand
CCCTCGTGGGGCTGGGCGAATTTCTCTTCCTGTTTCAGCCCTCCGGCGGATGGGGCATGAAAATCCTCGGCCTCGTGCTCGGCCTCGTCTTTCTCGCCGCAAGCGCCTTCTCTCTTCCGTCCGAGCCTGCGCTCGCCGTGTGCGCCATGCTCGCCGCCATCTACGCCCTCGTCGCATGGAGCCGCGAAAAATCGCTGGATCCGCTGCGCCGCGCCGCTGTCATGATCTGCGGCGTGTTCTACATTCCTCTGCTGCTCGCCCCGGCCATGCACTTCACCCGCTGGGAACAGCTCTTCGTCGTGCTGCTGCCCGCCGCTTCCGACATGGCCGCCTACTTCGCCGGCGTGAGCTTCGGCAAACATCCCATCTGGCCCGGCGTCAGCCCCAAGAAAAGCATAGAAGGCTCCATTGCCGGACTCCTGGCCTCCGTCGTCGTGGCCTGCGGCATGGGCTTTGCCCTCGGCAGCGCCCCCCTCTGGGCCTTCGCCGCCCTCGGCGCGGGCATGGGCGTCATGGCGCAGCTCGGCGACTTCTTTGAATCCGCCCTGAAGCGCGCCGTCAACGTCAAGGATTCCAGCCACCTGCTGCCCGGTCACGGCGGCGTGCTCGACAGGCTCGACAGCATTTCCTTCTGCGTGGGAACCTACGCCGCCGCCTCGGCCCTGTATCCGTTCTTCGCCCAGGCCGCCCAGTAGTCAGGCAGACGGCAACTCTTTCCGGCGTTTTCCGGCCCGTTCGGAAAACGCCTCCCCTTTTTTTCGGCAGCGCCTCCGCGCCGACCTTTCCAACAAGCGCTCTTTCATGAAGTACATCAGCAAGATTCCCGGCGAACTCGACGCCCTGCCCTTTCCCCGCCGCGTGGCCCTCATGGGCTGCACCGGCTCCATAGGCACCAGCACCCTGCGCGTGCTGGACGCCTGGCGCGACTCCGGCCGCTTCGAGGTGCGCGCGCTCGCCGCAGGAAGAAACATCGCCCTGCTGGCCAAACAGGCGGAAGACTGGCGGCCCCCCTACCTCGCCGTGCTGGAAAAGGACGGCCCCCACGGCGTGGACGCCCTCGCCGCCCTGCTTCCTTCCTCCTACCGGCCCGAAATAGTCTGGGGACAGGAAGGCTACGCCGCCCTCGCCGCCCTCGACGACGTGGATATGGTGCTCTCCGCCCAGGTGGGCGCGGCGGGCCTGCGCGCCACCGTGGCCGCCGCCGCGGCAGGCAAGACCATCTGCCTCGCCAACAAGGAATCGCTGGTGCTCGCGGGCGATCTCATCCGCAACATCTGCCGTCGCACCGGCGCGGTCATCCTCCCCGTGGACTCCGAACACTTCGCCCTGTTCGAGGGCATGGTCGGCCGCAGCGAAAACGACATCGCCCGCCTCGTGCTCACGGCTTCTGGCGGCCCCTTCCGCACCAAGGACGCCGCATTTCTCAAAAACGTCCGCCCCGAAGACGCCCTCAAACATCCCAACTGGTCCATGGGCGCAAAAATCACCATTGATTCCGCAACTCTCATGAACAAGGGGCTGGAAATCATCGAGGCCTGCCATCTCTATCACATGCCCGCGCGCGACGTCGTCGTGGTGGTGCATCCGCAGTCCATCGTGCATTCGCTCGTGGAACTCACCGACGGAGCCCTCATGGGACATTTCGCCGTGCCGGACATGCGCGTGCCTATTGCCGACTGCCTTTCCTGGCCTTATCTTCCTGACGGAAGAGTCACGGGCATCCGGCCTCTCAATCTCGCCGGCATCGGCACCCTCACCTTCGAGGAGCCGCGTCTCGACCTCTTCCCCTGCCTCGATCTGGCGCGCCGCGCCCTGGCCCAGGGCCACACCGTGGAGCTCAACGCCGCCAACGAAGTGGCCGTGGCGCGCTTCCTTGCCGGCAACATCGGCTTTACCGACATTCCGGCTCTGGTGCGCGACATGCTCGACGACGCCTCCGACAGGCAGAACTTCGACCTCGACGACGGCCCCCTTGCTCCGCAGGCGGCCCGCGCCGTGGAAGCCGTGGAACAAACCGACAGCGCCACCCGCCGCAAGGCGGAAGCCTGGCGGCCCTGACCTCGAACGTTCCCCCGCAGGCAAGGCACAGGCCTGTCCTGCGGCTGCGCCGGAACCTCGCCTGCGGCGCAAACAGCACTGCGCTCCCGCCGCAGTCCGTTCAACCTCAACGGAGCGGACACTCTCCGCCCCATCGGGAAACCATGCAGTCACTACTCCATTATCTTTCCTACTGGGATGCCGCCCTCGCCGTGGTGCTGGTGTTCGGCGGACTCATCTTCTTTCATGAACTCGGCCATTTTCTCGCCTTCCGCGCGTTCAAGGTAGGCGTCATCACCTTTTCCATCGGCATGGGACCGAAGCTGTGCAGCTTCAAGCGCGGCAAAACCGAATATCGCCTCTCCTGGCTGCCCTTCGGCGGCTACGTGTCGGGCGTGGGCGAGTACAGCAACGAAGTGGAAAGCCTCGGCTTCACCCAGGAAGAGGCCGTGAACAACAGACCCGCCTGGCAGCGGCTCATCATTGCCTTTGCCGGGCCGTTCATGAACCTCGTCATCGCCTGGATCATCTACTGGGGCCTCACCCTCAGCACGGGCCTCGCCATTCCGCTCCCGCAGGCCGGAGCCATCGTGCAGAACAGCGCCGCCATGCAGGCAGGCATGCTCCCCGGCGACATCATCACCGCCATCGACGGCGTCAAAATCGACCGCTGGTCCCAGGTGCCCGAAACCGTGGGCGCTTCCGGCGGCCGCACCCTCAAAGTGGACGTGCTGCGCAACGGCGAGCCCCTCTCCTTCGACATGACTCCCACCCGCAGCGAACGCGCCAACATCTTCGGCGAAAAGGAAATCGCCTGGCTCATCGGCGTGCAGGCCTCCGGCGCGGTGCGCTACGAACCCAAGAACTTCCTTGAGTCCGCGGCTCTCGGCCTGCGCCAGACCTGGAACATGATCGACGTCACCCTCACCGGCGTGAAAAAAATGATCACCGGTTCCGTGTCCGCCGATTCCGTGGGCGGCCCCATCCTCATCGCTCAGATGCTCGGCCAGCAGGCAGAAGCCGGCATCGTGCCCCTGCTGCTGCTCACCGCCCTCATCAGCGTCAACCTCGGCCTGCTCAACCTCTTTCCCATCCCCGTGCTCGACGGCGGAGCCATCCTGTTCTGCATCGTGGAAATCATCGTGCGCCGCCCCGTGCCCGAAAAAGTGCAGGAATGGTCCATGCGCGTGGGCGCAAGCCTGCTCATCGCCCTCATGATTTTCGCCACCTTCAACGACGTTATGCGCTGGTTCAAATAAATGCGTGAACTTACTCTTATTCTGAATACTGCGGAAAAGCGCGTCCAGTTCGCGCTGTGCGAAAACGGCGCTCTGCTCTGCGGGCAGAACTGGCTCGCCCAGCGCGGCGGCACCGAACTGCTCGCCCCCGCCCTGCGCGAAGCCTGCTCCCGACTCGGCACTGCCCCCGCGGCCATCCGCCGCATCGCCTGCGTGGCCGGCCCCGGCAACTTCACCGGCCTGCGCATCGGCCTCACCACCGCATCCGGTCTCGCCCGCGCCCTGAACGCCAAACAGGCCGGTCTCAACTACCTCCAGTGCCTCGCCGCGTCCGCTCCCGCCCTCCCCGGCGAAGAAGTCCTCGCCCTCACCAATGCCCGCAAGGGACTCGCCTACGTCGCCCGCTTCCGCGCCGATGAAAACGGCATCCCCCAGCCCATCGACAATACCTTCCTCATGCCCATTCCCCCGCTGCCCGAGGGCGTCAACCTCGGCTCCCCCGCCTTCGTCATCGGCAGCGCTCTTACCAGCAATCCCGATTGCCTGCGCAGCGCCCTCCCCGCCGCAAGACTCCTCATCAACCAAACCGCCCCCTCCTTCGACGCCCTCGTCGCCCTGGAACAGCGCATCAACTGGGATAACCAGACAGGCGCCGATATCCCCCCCCTCTACCTCCGCGACTGCGACGCCGTCGAAAACCTCGACGCCATCGCCCGCAGCCAGGGCCGTACCCCCGAAATCGCCCACCAGGAACTCGAACGCCTCACCCACGCCCCCCTCGCTGAGTGAAAGGCAGAAAGGCAGAAAAGGCAGGAAAGACAGGAAAGGCATCGGGGGAGATAATCTCCCCCGACCCCCCATAATTTGCGGGACGAACCCTGACGGGTCCGTCCCGCAGATTTTTTGGGGGAACGGAGAAAATTTATCCATCCTCAAAATCCCAACGACGTCCCCCCCTCATTCCATCACCGCGGCCCTTGCCATTCCGACGTCTATTCCCCCACCTTGCATCCTCTTACCCAACATCTGGAAATCATTCATTAATCACGACTGTCCGGCGAAAGCCGGACAGGAGTCGGCCACCGCAGGTGGGCGCAGCAGCGCACACCTGCACTGAGTCCGCAGACCGAACAGCGCCCGCCAGACACGCCCAAGCCTCGCAGCCCGGCCTTTCCGCACTTCCGTCATTTTCGGCAACGCGCCCTGCCTGCCCGCCAGCGCCCCGCCGAGGGCGAAGCCGTCGGCGGAAACAGGGGGGCGCGGGGGGAATTATTTCCCCCGCATGCCTTTTCTGCCTTTCCTGCCTCTCTAAAAAATGTTTCTGTGTATTACAGTGTTAGGGGGTGAAAACACAGGTTTTTTGGGGCATGGGTGGGGCGGCCGTGCGGGGTGGGTGCAATGATTTGAAACAAAGTTTCATTTACCAGCGGCGCATTTTTTGTTTATATCCTTTTTTGCGGAGTGGTTCCGTCATTTCATATTGACCATTGCAAAGTGAGCCTTTCCATGAACAAAAAGCTCCTCATCCCTGTTATTCTGATTGCGCTTGCGGGCGTCGGCGGCTACTGGTGGCACATGCAGCGCAGCAATGCCTCGCAGATTCACTATCTTACGGAAACCGTCGTGCGGGGCAGCATTCGCAAGACGGTCAACGCCACGGGCGAGGTGGACGCCGTGCAGCTGGTCACGGTCGGTTCGCAGGCTTCGGGCAAGATCATGGAGCTGAACGCGGTGATCGGTCAGAAGGTGAAGAAGGGCGAGCTTATTGCGCAGATTGATCCCACCACGCGGCAGAACGATCTCGACACCGCCCGCGCTTTGCTCAAGACGTATCAGGCGCAGCTTGAGTCGCGCAAGATTGCGCTCAAGGTGGCGCAGACCCAGTACGACCGCGAAGTGAAGCTGAGAAAAAGCGATTCCACCTCGCGCGCCAATCTGGAAGACGCCGAAAACACGCTGGCCGCCGCCCGCGCGAGCGTCACGGAAATGGAATCGCAGATTCTGCAGCAGGAAATTGCCGTGAACACGGCGGAAACGAATCTCGGCTACACCAAGATCGTAGCTCCGCTCGACGGCGTGATCGTATCCGTGCCTGTGAAGGCCGGTCAGACCGTCAACGCCAATCAGACCACCCCCACCATTGCCGAAATCGCCGATCTCACCGACATGGAAATCAAAATCGAGGTTTCGGAAGGCGACATTCCGTTCATTCAGAAGGGCATGAAGGTGCGCTACACCCTGCTCGGCGCGCCCGACAAGGTATATACCACCACCATTTCCTCCATTGATCCGGGCGACACCACGCTTTCCGACGCCACGTCGTCCTCGTCGGGAGCGTCGTCGTCGAGTTCGTCAAGCTCGTCGAGTTCGTCGTCGAGTTCCGCGGTGTACTACTACGCCAAGGCCCGCGTGCCCAATCCCGACGGCGTGCTCCGCCTCAGCATGACCACCCAGAACGTCATCGAAATAGCCTCCGCCGACAACGTGCTTCTCGTGCCCAGTCTGGTGCTCGAAAACGACGGCCGCGGCAACTATTCCGTGCGCGTGCTCGGCAAGGACAACAAGGTGGAAGTGCGCAAGGTGGAAACCGGCCTCACCAACAACGTGATGACCGAAATCAAATCCGGCCTCAGCGAGGGAGAGTCCGTCATCGCCACGCAGATGTCGAGCTCCGAAATTCAGGACAGTCTTGCCAATCCCCGCAGCAACCGCAGGCCGCCCCGCTGATGCAGGGCCAGGCGGGAACGCCAACGCCGGGCTGCGACATCCGCAAAGCGTCCGCTCCCTTTGATGCGGCGGCCCCGCCCGACCGAATAGGGGCTGACGCGCTGACGGGCTCAAAGATGCGGCGCGACATTCCCGAGGCTCCGGATTCAACGCCCGCGCGATGCCGGGCACGAAGGCCGGGGCAAGCGCCCCGAACTTCCGCTCCAGATGGTGGACGATCGACTCCCCGCCTTCCGCGCAGCCCCGGGCATTCCCGCACGGCGCGCAAAAAACGGCACAGAGCGCAAAAAAGCCCGCTTTTCCCGAACAGAGGAACTTTCATGGTCACTCTCGAAGTACGCAACATCGGCAAGCACTACGGCAGCGGCGAAAGCCGCGTGCAGGTGCTGAAAAACGTCAGCCTGAGCATCGAGCGCGGCGATTTCGTCGCCATCATCGGGCAGTCCGGATCGGGCAAGTCCACGCTCATGAACATTCTCGGCTGTCTCGACACGCCTTCCGAGGGCGACTACCTCGTGGACGGCGTATCCACGCACGGCCTCTCCCCCGACGCTCTGGCCAGGCTGCGCGGCGAAAAATTCGGTTTCATCTTCCAGCGCTACAACCTGCTCGCCAGCCTCAGCGCTCAGGAAAACGTGGCCCTCCCCGCCGTGTACGCCGGCATGGACGGGCAAAAGCGCAGCGCCCGCGCCCATGAACTTCTGGTCAAGCTCGGCCTCGACGGCAAAACCGGAAACAAGCCCAACGAACTTTCCGGCGGTCAGCAGCAGCGCGTTTCCATCGCCCGCGCCATGATGAACGGCGGCGACATCATCCTTGCCGACGAACCCACCGGCGCGCTCGATTCCAAAAGCGGCGAAAACGTCATGGCCCTGCTCATGCAGCTCAACGCCGAAGGCCATACCCTCATTCTCGTCACCCACGACAGGCACATTGCCGAATACGCCAACCGCATCATCGAAATCAAGGACGGCGAAGTCATCAGCGATCAGCGGAAAAAGCCCATCGCCAACGCAGAGGGAGCAAAGCCCGCCGCCGCGCCCGCCGCTTCCTGGAAATATCTGCGCGATCAGCTCGCCGAAGCCTTCCGCATGTCGGTGCAGGCCATACTCGCCCACAAGATGCGTTCGCTGCTCACCATGCTCGGCATCATCATAGGCATTGCCTCGGTGGTCTCCGTGGTCGCCCTCGGCCGCGGCTCCCAGGAAAAAATTCTGGCCGGCATCAACGCCATGGGCACCAACACCATCGACATCATGCCCGGCCGCAGCTTCGGCGACAGAAACTCCGCCCGCTACACCACCCTCACCGTGGACGACTCCGACGTGCTCGCCGAACAGAGCTACATTGCGAGCGCCACCCCCTCCGCCAGTTCCAGCGGCAGCTTCGTGTACCGCAACCTCTCCGCCAACGGCTCCCTGAGCGGCGTGGGCGAGCAGTACTTCAGCGTGAAGGGCCTCGAACTCGCCCGCGGCAGACTCATCAACCGCGCCGACATCGACGAGGCCCGCGCCGTCGCCGTGCTCGACGACAACACCGTGCAGGAACTCTTTCCCAACGGCGAAGATCCCATCGGGGCCGTCATCCTGTTCAACAAGCATCCCTTCGAGGTGGTGGGCGTCACCAAAAAGCCCAACGCCACCTTCGGCCCCCGCAGCAACCTCACCGTCTGGACGCCCTACACCGCCTACATGGCCCGCGTGTCCGGCAGCCGCACCATTTCTTCCATCACGGTCAAAATCGCCGACGGCGTCTCCGCCCAGATTGCCGAAAAGGAACTCACCCGCCTGCTCACCTCGCGTCACCGCGGCGTCACCGACTTCTTCACCATGAACACCGACAGCATCCGGCAAACCATGGAAAGCACCACGACCACCATGCGCCTGCTCATTTCCTGCATCGCCTTCATCTCCCTGCTCGTGGGCGGCATCGGCGTGATGAACATCATGCTCGTTTCCGTCACCGAACGCACCAGAGAAATCGGCGTGCGCATGGCCATCGGCGCACGGCAGTTCAACGTGCTCCAGCAGTTCCTCATCGAAGCCGTGCTCATCTGCGTCATCGGCGGCGTCACGGGCGTGCTGCTCTCCGCAGGCATCGGACTGCTGTTCAACTCCTTCATCTCCGACTTTCCCATGTCGTTCTCGTCGGGGTCCATCGTGCTGGCCATCACCTGTTCCACCTTCATCGGCATTATTTTCGGCTACATGCCCGCCCGCCGCGCCGCCACGCTCAATCCCGTGGACGCGCTCGCCCAGGAGTGATTCCATGAAACACACCGCTCTTTTGTGCGCCGCCCTGCTTCTTCTTTCCGGCTGCGCCACCCGCGACGCTCAGATTCCCGACGAAGGCATCATGTCCGAAGCCCAGATGCAGCAGCACTACCAGATCGACCGCCAATGGTGGACGCAGTACAACGATCCCTCCCTCAACAAGCTCGTGGACATGGCCCTTGAACGCAACATTGACCTCGCCCGCAGCGCCATCACCGTGAACCGCGCCCTGTATCAGGCCCGCCAGCTCGGCGCCGAGCTCGTGCCCTGGTTCTCCGGCTCCGGCGACGCCGGTTCCCGCACCGCGCTGGACAGCGGTCATGCCACGCGCAGCTTCAACGCCTCGTTCGGCCTCTCCTACGAACTCGATCTGTGGGGCCGCCTGCGCGACGCCGCTTCGGCACAGGCCTGGGAATTCCATGCCACCGAACAGGACAGGGAAGCCACAAAGCTCGCCCTCGTCAACAGCGTGGTGAACACCTGGTACAGCATGGCCTACACCTCGCGCGCGCTGGAGCTCAGCCGCCAGATGACAGATGGCGAGAAGTTCAATATTTTCATTCTGGAGCTCTCGTTCTTCGGTTGGCTTTTTCTGGGAGCGCTTGCCT
>NZ_DBMAHT010000085.1:0-8909 GCF_057866825.1 Mailhella sp. | reverse complement strand
AAGGATTTCCAGATTTTTTGGGAAAAACATCGAGGGCCGCAAAGGTAACCTGAAAAACCTTCTCTCAACGTTCTGGGGCCCGCGACCTGCCTTCAGGCGGTCGCGCCGACGGCAGGCAAGTAGCCGGAATTCACTTCCGGCGTTAAGCGCAGCCGCCGTCGTACAAGCCGCGCATCCTGTACAGTGTGTCTTGCGCAAACGGGACAGAGCAAACGCCGAAGCCTCCAAATGTCTGCGCCCACCTGCGGTGGCCGACTCCTGTCCGACAAATGTCGGACACTCGTGTCAAAGGATGGATTTCCAGATTTTTGGGAAGAAACATCGAGGGCCGCAAAGGTAACCTGAAAAACCTTCTCTCAACGCTCTGGGACCCGCGACCAGCCTTCAGGCGGTCGCGCCGACGGGCATAAGCAGGCGGGATTCACTCCCGCCGTTAAACGCAATGCCCGTCGTACAAGCCACGCATTCTGTACAGTGTGTCTTGCGCAAACGGGCAGTTGCGGCACTCGGGAAAAGAAAAATGTCGGTCGCGCCGACGGCAGGCAAGTAGGCGGAATTCACTTCCGGCGTCAACCGCAGCCGCCGTCGTACAAGCCGCGCATCCTGCACAGCGTGTCTTTCGCAAACAGGACGTGGCGGCCCCGGAAGCGCCCGAGAGAAAGCGTGCGGGGCGGAGCATTTCCCCCCACACACAGAATAGCCTGCTCTTTCGAGGCGCGTTGCCCTCCTGTTCCAGACATCCCCCTTGCGCAGCAACAGCCACCCCCTCGCAGCTCCCCTTCTCAGCTCGAACACCCGGTGCGTCGTTGCAGGAACTCTTCACCGCGCGTTTTCCCGGCTTGTTCCGCCTTCCCAAGCGGGGCCACTTTTGCGTCAAATTCCGTTCCGCTTCTGCCAAAAATGTCACCTCAGACGGCCATTTTTGTCGACAACCGTGAAAATTTTTGAATATTTTTAAAAAAGTAAATTTATTTCAAGTGGTTGTGTTTTGTATCATTATTGACAAAATCATCCATCAGGAATAACGTGCTCACAACAGTCTTTCTGTTGCGCCACAACGATCGGAAAGCGTTCTCTCCCCATCAACAGCAAGTTTCAGAGGTGCGTTCCCTTGAAAAAGTCTCTTGCAGTTCTCATGTCTCTGGCCATGCTTCTCGCCGGCTCCGTCGCCGCCGAGGCCAAAATCACCCTCAAGGTGGCCAACTCCGGCCCTGACACCCCGGAAAACCGCACTGTCTGCGCGGCCGACGTCTATACCGACATGGTCCGCAAAGCCACCAACGGCGAAGTGGAACTCGTGTTCTATCACGCGAGCAAGCTCGGCGGTGAAGCTGAAGCCCTCGAAGGCATTCAGATGGGCACCATCGACATGGGCACCCTCACGAGCGGCCCTGCCGCCAACTTCGTGCCCCAGACCATGGTGTTCGACATTCCCTACCTCATTCAGAGCAGCCCCGCGGGCTGGGAATTTCTGAAGTCCGACTTCGTGAAGAAGCTCTCCGACGACTTCTGCAAGAGAACCGGCGTGCGCATTCTCGCCGTGGCCGAACACGGCTTCCGTCACTTCACCGCCAAGGGCGTGGAACTGAAGAGCCCCGCCGACATGAAGGGCCTCAAGATCCGCGTGATGGAAAACCCCGCCCACATGGCCATGACCCGTGGTCTCGGCGCCTCCCCCACCCCCATTTCCTACAGCGAACTCTACATGGCCCTGCAGCAGGGCGTGGTGGACGGCATGGAATGCCCCATCGCCAACATTCACGACTCCAAGTTCTACGAAGTGCAGGACAGCCTCGTGCTTGACGGTCATCTCTACGGCCCGCTGCTCATCTTCATCAACGAAGACAAGTTCCAGAGCCTGACCCCCGCCCAGCAGGAAGCCCTCTACAAGGGCGCGCAGGCCTTCTGCATCGTGCATGCGGGCATCACCGCCGCGAGCGACGCCGCCGCCCTCAAGGACATGGCCGACAAGGGCATGAAGATTCATCAGCCCACCCCCGAAGAACAGAAGATGTTCCGCGAAGCCGCCCAGCCCGCCTCCCTCAAGATCATTGCCGACCGCGTCGGTCAGCAGTGGGTCGACGGCGCCATCAAGGCCGCGAACGAAGCCGAAGCCAAGGTGGCCGGCCACGAACAGCAGCTCATGGATGAATGCATCCGCGAAGCTCAGGAAATGGTGAAGATAGCCCGCTCCGGCAAGTAGGCGATTCCGACCCGCAGCCAGTGTTCCCGGGAAAGGCTTTTTCTGCGGAATGAGCCTTTCCCGGTTGTTTTGTCCCGAAACATCCGCACGGTCTTTTGACGGTGGCATCGTCCCCGACTTTTTCCTGTGCGGCCCCTAACCGAAGCGCCTGTCGGACGCTTCCTTCCCTTTGAGGTTTACCCTAATGAAAAATGTCATGACGTTGATCTCCCTTCAGGTCAACAGGCTGACCAATGTTCTCATGAAGGTCAGTCTGTGGCTGGGCATCGCCCTCTGCATTGTTATGGTCTTGGCCACGCTGGGGCAGGTTTTCTGCCGCTTTACGCATCTGTTCACCTTTGAAACCAGCGAGGAAATCGCCCGCTTCAGCATGTGCTGGATGGCCATGCTCGGCAGCGCCGCCGCCCTGCGTCAGGGCCGGCATCTGGGTGTCCGCATTCTCGTCGAACATCTGCCTTCCGGCGTGTACGACAAATATCTCGCCCCGATCATCCAGCTTGTCATGCTGGCCTTTTTCCTGCTCGTCACGGTCAAGGGCTGGGCCTTCGCCATGCGCGGAGCCATGCAGGTTTCTCCCGCGCTTCAGCTTCCCATGATCTATCCGTACCTCTGCCTGCCCGTGGGCGGCGCCCTCATGGCCCTTTCCATGATCGCCGACATGCTCCAGGACCGCTTCCCCACCAGCGCCGGTTCCAACGCCAGCATCGCCAGCACCGTTATGGAAGACATCTCCGAAGTCGCCGCCACCTGCGAAAACTCGCAGGAAGCCCCCGTCTTCGATCCCCTCTCTCAGAACCGCGACAGCAAGTAGGGATCTCGTCATGCTCATGCTCATTTTTCTCGTCTTTCTGGTCTCGCTGTTCCTCGGCGTGCCGGTCGCCCTCTGCCTCGCCTTCACCACGGTGGCGGGCCTCATGCTTCACGACACCTCCCTGCTCGTGGTCGTTCAGCGCATGTTCCAGGGCTTCAACTCCTTCTCCCTCCTCGCCGTGCCCTTCTTCGTGCTCGCCGGCGATCTCATGAACAAGTGCGGCATCACCCAGCGCCTCATCGACTTCTCCTACATGCTGGTCGGCCGCATTCCCGGCGGTCTCGCCCATTCCAACATCGCCGCATCCATGTTCCTCGGCGGCATCAGCGGCTCCGCCGTCGCCGACGCCGCCGCCATCGGCTCCATCATGGTTCCCGGCATGATCAGGAACGGCTACAATCCCGGCTTCAGCGCCGCCGTCACCGCCGCCGCCTCCACCATGGGCCCCATCATTCCGCCTTCCATCCTCATGGTCATCATGGGCGTCACCACAGGCATGAGCATCGGCGGCCTCTTCATGGCAGGCATCGTGCCCGGCCTCATGCTCGGCCTCGGCATGATGGCCTACAGCTACTTCGTCGCCATCCGCGAAAACTACCCCCGCGATCCCAATCCCCTCACCATCAAACGCTTCTGCCGCGAATTCTGGAAGGCCCTCCCCGCCCTCATGGCCCCCACCATCATCATGGGCGGCATCATGTTCGGCATCTTCACCTCCACCGAAGCCGCCGCCGTCGCCGTGCTCTACGCCCTGCTGCTCGGCATCTGCCACCGCACCCTCCGTCTCAAGGACCTCATCGAAGTCCTCGGCTCCAGCGTGCTCACCACCGCGGTGCTCCTGCTCATCATCGGCACCGCCAACGCCTTCGCCTGGCTCCTCGCCGCCGAACAGATTCCCAATCAGCTCGCGGCCCTCATTCAGTCCGTCACCAGCAACAAGTTCATCATCCTGCTTCTGCTCAACATCCTGCTGCTCTTCGTCGGCATGTTCATGGAAGGCGGCGCGGCCATCATCATTCTGGCCCCCACGCTCCTCAACGTGGCCACGCAGGTGGGCATCGAACCTTTGCACTTCGGCATGATCATGGTGCTCAACATGGCCGTCGGTCTGCTCACCCCGCCGCTCGGCGTGTGTCTGTTCGTCATCTGCGGCGTCACCAAGCTCGATCTCTCCTACGTCATCCGCTCGGTGCTGCCGTTCATTGCCGTGGAACTCGCCGTGCTGCTGCTCGTCACCTACGTGCCCGCCTTCTGTCTCACCATCCCCCGCATGCTGGGTTACCTGTAACCGCAAACCTTTTCTGATTCCCCTCTGCCCGGGCCCGGGAATATTCCCGCGTCCGGGCGCGGGCGTCTTCTTTCGCCTTCAACGGGAAGCCTTCCGCTTCCTCAACCGGTATCTGTCATGAACACGAAACTCAGTTCCCACGTCACGCCGCTGCGCTTCAGCGTCATCCGCAGCATGCTCGAAAGGGCTTCCGCCTATCACGACGTCATTTCCCTCAGCATCGGCGAGCCCGACTTCGACACCCCCGCCTTCGTGTGCGAGGCCGCCATGAAGGACGCCGAACACGGCTACACCCATTACGCCGCCTCCTCCGGCGATCCCGATCTGCGCGCCGCCCTGCTCGACGCCGAACGCGCCAAATCCGGCCTGCCCTGGCAGCAGGAACATCTGCTCATCACCTCCGGCGCCATGCACGGCCTGCTCGCCGTGATGCGCACCCTGCTCGACGAAGGCGACGAAGTGCTCACCCCCGCGCCCTGCTTCTCCGACTATCAGGGCCACTGCGCCCTCGCGGGCGGCAGACTCGTGCCCGTGGCCACCAGCTTTGAGAACGGATTCATTCCAACCCTCGACGACATGGAAGCCGCCCTCACGCCGAAAACGCGCGCCCTGCTCATCAACTCGCCCTGCAATCCTTCGGGCGTGGTCTTCGACGCCGCCACCCTCGACATGCTCGCCGATTTCGCCGTGCGCCACGACCTTGTGGTGATTTCCGACGAGGTGTACGACAGCATCGTGTTTCAGGGAAAGGCCGAAAGCATTGCCACGCGTCCGGGCATGTTCGAGCGCACGGTGGTGCTCAATTCCTTTTCCAAGGCTTTTGCCATGACCGGATGGCGCGTGGGCTACGCCCTCGGCCCCTCCTGGATCATGAAGGAAATGATTAAAGTGCTGAGCTACTCCGTGGCGAGCACCGGCACGCCGAACCAGCGCGCCGCCCTGGCCGCGCTCAAGGGCCCGCGCGCGCCCTTCGACGCCTTCCGCGACGCCTATCGCCGCCGCACGCATCTGGCCGCCGAGCGCCTCAACGCCATGCCCGGCGTGCGCTGCCTCGAACCGGCCGGAACTTTTTATCTGTTCCCGCACATCGAGGCCGCGGAACAGGATTCCCTGGCCTTTGCCCTCGATCTGCTCGACAAGGAACAGGTCATCGTGGTGCCGGGCTTCCCCTTCGGACCGGAAAAGACCGTGAAGGGCTGCGTGCGCCTCGCCTGCACCGTGGACGAGAACAGGCTCTCCGAAGCCATGGACCGCATCGAACGTTATCTGAAGACGCGCTAGCACAAGAGGAGAAAAGCTATGAGTCTGCCTTCCGGCATTGCCGGCGAGCTGAAAAATATTCTCGGAGCCGATGGCTTTCTGGAAAGCGAAGAGGATCTGCGTTCCTTCGCCTACGACCTTTTCGCCAATCACAAGCCCGACGCCGTGGCCCTGCCCGCCACGGTGGAAGAAGTTTCGGCCGTCATGCGGCTGTGCAATCAGCATCACGTGCCTGTGTATCCGCGCGGTTCCGGCACCAGTCTGGCCGGTTCTCCGGTGCCGGTCATGGGCGGGCTCGTGCTGTGCAGCTCGCGCATGAACAAGGTGCTTGAGGTGTCCGTCACCGATCGCCTCGCCCGCGTGCAGGCCGGCTGCGTCACCGCCGAGCTGCAGAAGGCCGCCGCCGAAAAGGGCCTCATGTATCCGCCGAACCCCACCTCCTGCCTCTATTCCACCATCGGCGGCAACGTGTCCACCAACGCGGGCGGCGCAAGCGGAGCCAAGTACGGCGTCACCCGCGACTACCTGCTCGGCCTCACCGTGGTGCTGCCCGGCGGCGAAATCGTGCGCATGGGCAATCGCTGTCAGAAGGACGTCACGGGCTTCGATCTGCCCCGCCTCATCTGCGGCTCCGAAGGCCTGCTCGGCTTCATCGCCGAAGTCACGGTGAAGCTCATTCCGCTGCCCGAAAGCATCCGCACGGCGCTCGCCTACTTCGACGACGCCGCCGAAGCCGGTTCCGTGGTCACGGACATCGTGGGTCACCGCATTCTGCCCTGCACGCTCGAACTCATGGACGGCGTGTTCCTGAAGACCGTGGCCGAAGTGTACGGCGTGCCCTGCCCCGAAGGCGCGGGCGCGGCCCTGCTCATCGAGGTGGACGGCCCCGACATGGTGCTCGAAGGCCAGATGAAGACCATCGAGAAGATCTGCGGCGAACATCACGCCATCGGCATGGAATTTGCGGCCACGGAAGAAGAACGCGACACCCTCTGGAAGGCGCGTCGCGGCGGCACGGCGGCGCTGGTGCGTCAGGCCGACCGCCTGGTCACGCTGGACTACGCCGTGCCCGTGTCGCTGCTGCCCAGGGCGCTCAAGCTCATGGAAAAGCTCGCGAACGAGCATCACTGCAACGTGGTGACCATCGCTCACGCGGCCGACGGCAATCTGCACCCCATGGTGCTCTACAGCCCGGGCGTGCCTGCGGAAGACGCGGCCTACCATGCCTTCTGCGACGCCTCCACCCGCGCCATTCTGGAACTCGGCGGCACCGTGAGCGGCGAACACGGCATCGGTCTGGAAAAGAAGCAGTACATGCCCATGCAGCTCGGCGACGAACAGATGCGCATCATGCGGGGCATCTGCCGCCTGTTCGACCCTTACGGCATCATGAATCCCGGCAAGCTGGAGCGATAGTCATGAACGGCCCCACCTGTGAATACTGCGGCCGCTGCCTGAGCGTGTGCCCCAGTTACAAGCATTATCTCGTGGAAACCTTCGGCCCGCGGGCGCGCATTGATCTGGCCCGCGCCGTGGCTTCCGGCGAGCTCAACCCCGGCGAACGCTACCACGAATCCATCAAGAGCTGCATGCAGTGCCTCTCCTGCACGGAAATATGCGGCAAGGGCGTGGACGGCGCACAGATCATTCTCGACGCCCGCCTCGCCGAAGGCGACGGCAAGCTCACCATGAAGCGCCGCCTGGAGAAGCTCGTCACCTGCGCTCTTCTGCCCCGGCGCGAGCTCACGCGCAAGGTGGTGCGCACCTGTTCGTTCTTCCAGTGGCTGTTCCCGCTGGATCGGCGCGGCAGCATACGCCACCTGCCCGACGCCCTGTGCGGCGCGGCGGGCAAGCGCAGCATGCCGAACCTCGCCTCCAAGTCGCTGTACGACCTTCTGCCCGAACGCATCATGCCGCCGGACGACGTCACGCAGATCGGCGAAGTGGCGCTGTTCACGGGCTGCTTCGGCGGCCTCGTGAACGTGGAAGCCTCGCTGCGCCTCGTGAACGCCCTCACCGCGCGCGGCTACACCGTGTTTCTGCCCCGCGCCCAGTCGTGCTGCGGCGCGCCCGCCCAGCTCAGCGGCTTCGGCGAAGCCTTTGAAAAGGCGCAGGCCCACAACGCGGAAGTGTTCGCCGCCTGCGGCTCCATGCCGGTGCTCACCCTGTGCGCCACCTGCCACCGCACCCTCTCGCGCGAATACACCCTGGCCGGAAAGGAACTCGCCGGCCGCATCGTGGACGCCGCCGTGTTCCTGCGCCGCCACGACGCCCGCTTCGGCTTCGATTCCCCCCTGCCGCCGCTGCCCGCCGCAGCCCTCCTGCGCCAGAAGGAACGCCCCGTGAGCGCCGGCGATCCGCTCGTCGTCGCCGTTCACGATCCCTGCCACTTCCGCCTCGACAATCAGGTGAAACACGCCATCCGTGAGGAACTCGCGTCCAAGCCCTGGATAAAGCTCGTGGAACTCCCCGACCCCGGCGCCTGCTGCGGCGGAGGAGGCATCTCCAGCCTCAAAAACCCCGACATCGCCGACGAACTCGGCGAGGCCAGAGCTAAAGCCGTCATCGAAAGCGGCGCCGACGTCGTCACCGCCCAGTGCCCCGGCTGCGTCCTCCAGCTCAACAACCACCTGAAACGACTCAAAGCCACCGCCAGAGCCTGCCATACCCTCGAACTCATTGGGAAGTAGAAGTAGAGGAAGAGGACAGGCAAGAGCAGCGGGGCGCTGCCCCGCACCCCGCCGGGGGAAATAATTCCCCCCGGTCCCCCCTGGTTCCGCCTCCGGCTTCGCCGTTCGGCGGGCCGAGGCGGCTCGATTGGCTGGCCTGGCGTGGTTTCGGCTGCCATCTCAGTGCGGACGTGCGCTGCCGCGCCCGCCCGCCGTGCCGACGGTTGACCGGCTTCGCCGACCAACCGTAAAAAAAGACAAGGAGTCGGGATTTTCTCCCGGCTCCTTTGTGGTTTAAATTTTCCTTTCTAAAAAACGTCCGCGCGCTTCTGGCCACACCGGATATTCTGTGCGGGAATCGCCCCCACGCCATCCTTTTCCCAAAATATCTGGAAATACGTCCTCGCATACGACTGTTCAACAAAAACGAACGCGCCGTTGCTCTTGCCGACAGTTCCGACGGACATTCCCCCCAGTCTTAGGCATCTTCCCCAAAATCTGGAAATCCTTTCCTTTGACACGACTGTCCGGCAAAGGCCGGACAGGAGTCGGCCACCGCAGGTGGGCGCAGCAGCGCACACCTGCACTGAGTCCGCAGACCGAACCGCGCACGCCAAGCACTCCGGCATCCGCAGTCCCTGCCTTCCCGAACTCCTGCTCTCTTCGGCAAAGCGCTTT
>NZ_DBMAHT010000084.1:0-8956 GCF_057866825.1 Mailhella sp. | reverse complement strand
TTAAAGAAGTAAAAACGCTTCGCAATACTTTCAAGATTATCCGTCTTGTTTCCCCCAGCGACTGCAAGGCCTATCTTTTTCAAGATGACAAATTAAAAGCAGATACCTTGTGCTATCATTTCTGGAATCGCAAGACATGCTGCAAATACTGCATATCCAAACAGGTGAGTGATTCTCAAGGTCAAGGCACCAAACTGGAATCCATAAACGGGCATATCTTTATTGTCATTGCACGATTTATCATTCTGGATGGAAAAACATTCACTCTGGAACTGATTACCGAGCTCACGGACATTTCCGGACTCGGACGCGATGAACACGTTATTGTTGAAATACGCCGTCTTCAGGAAGAAAATTCCCGTCTTATCCGCGATCCGCTTACCGGCTGCTACAGCCGACATTACATGGACACGTATTTTACAAACTATGTGAAGGAAGCGGAACAGCAGCAAAAGGAACTATGTATTGCCGTGCTTGACATGGACGGATTCAAACTCATCAACGACAGATATGGACACGATACCGGCGATGAAGTGCTGAAAAGCTGCAGTCAGTTCTGGCTCAAATACTTTGATTATCAGCATCATGAATTCATCACCCGCTACGGAGGCGACGAATTCATCATCATTTCCATGGCCGACACCTACGAGGCATTCTGCCACCGCCTTGTCTCCCTCTCGAATTCCATGCGGAAGAACATCGTGCTGGGCAACGGACAAATCATTCCTTTCAGTTTTACCATAGGGTGCGCCTGCCTGAGCGAAGTGGCGCAGACCTCGCCTTCTTCCAGTGCGAAGCGCTGTTCAAACTGGCGGACGAACGCATGTACATGGGAAAGCGCTCCGGGAAAAACCGCATAGTCACCGCTTCATAATACGCCGCGCCGAACGCGCTGCCTCTTTCCGCCGTTTTCCTAGATTTCCACATGAAGAGCCGCAGAAAGACCTGAAGGGAACTTTCTGCGGCTCTTTGCTGCCGGTTCAGCACACAGCGCCGTTTTTCGGACAAACGCCGGTCAGGAACGCGCCGCCACCATGCCTTCCGGCGTTTTCAGCACGTTTCTGAGATGATTCACCACGGTCTGGTCAAAGCGGACGTTGTTCATCAGCTCTTCCAAAGCCTGTCTCTCGTCCATGCCCTTTCGGTAGGCCCGGGAACTCACCATGGCGCAAAAGGCGTTGAGCACGCCGAGCACGCGGGCTTCGAGCAGAATTTCCTCGCCCTTCAAATGCTTGGGATAGCCGGAACCATCCATGTTCTCATACATTTCATGCAGAGCTCTGGCAATGGGAAGATCGAAGTCCACATTTTCCATCAGGCGGAAGGCGTGTTCCGGAGCCTGATGCACCTGTTCAAGTTCTTCCTGGGTGAGCCTGCCTTTCTTGGTGAGCAGCTCCCGGGGAATGAACAGCTTGCCGACCTGGGAAAGCATGGCTCCCATGACCACGGTGTTCTTGCCGTCTTCGGACAGTCCCATTTCGGCGGACAAGAGTTCGCCCAGCTTTGCCATGCGCTGCGAATGACCGGCCAGATAGGGATCCACGCTTTCCTCGGCGCGGGTAAAGGCCTCGATAAGGCTCTTCTGACGCTGCCGCATGCGCAGGCTCTGGCGGCGAAATTCCGTGATGTCCTTCATGCTGACCACCGCGCCGCGAATGCTGTTGCGCACGCTCTCGCCGCCGGCGTCCATGAACGGGAAAAGGGTGACGCGGTACAGACGCTTTTCTCCGTCCCGCTCCAGATAAATTTCACAGCCCTCTTCCCGATTGTTGATGGCGACCTGCCGAATGCGATCGAGAAGAAGCGTTGCCGCGTCCGTGGGGAAGCAGCTGAAAATCATCTGCTCGCTGACGTCCTTCTCGTCCTTGCCGAGTATGGCCGCAAGCGCAGGGTTGCAGACGCGGATCTGGCCCTTCACGTCCGCCATGAAGAGACCGACGTCGAGAGAAAGATTGACGCTGTCCAGCAGTTCCTTCTGACGGGAAATGATCTGATTGAGGCGCTGCAGTTCGGCAGCCACGGCCCGCTGCTGACGTCCGAAGCCTATCCACCAGAGAAGGCCGCTCAGCAGCATGAAGCTGATCCATGCCAGCACGCCGACCGCATACACGGGCAGTTCGGCGCGGAACACCATGCCTTCCACCACGGATTCCGGCGTTTCATGCACGAGACTCCACTCCAGGCCGGGGAAGAACACGGACATGGAATACACCATGCCGCGCCCTTCGGAAACGCTTTCACGCAGACCGAAAGGCAGCACGCCCTTGTTGTCGGTGAGCACCTTGCCGAGCTCTGCGGGAACCGCGACCGGAGAAGGAACCTGCATTTTTTCCCACATGTCGCCCCGGCGCTGCACCATGTCCGCCGTAGACATGTCGTTCTGCTTCGGCCGCGCCGTGAACTGCGTCACCTTGCTGAGCACAGGCACCGACGACATGAACACCGCCACGCACTTGTCGGGAGAATCCAGATCATAGACGGGCTCGAAGACGTCGAGCACCAGCCCGTTGACGCTTCCCCGTACGGGAAGAAAAGACGTTTCTCCCGTCTTCATGGTCTGCTGCGCGGCGCCGTTCTGCTCCGGAGTGAGCGGCGAAGGCGTGCTGAACGCAGAAAGAATGGTCTGGCCGTTCTTGTTGACGAGGCGGGCGTCGAGAAGTCCGTTGTAGTTCATGAACTCCAGCAGGATTCTGCGTATGGCGGGCACTTCTTCGGAAAGCACCGCCGCGGGACCGGGAAGATTGCCCGTCTGCTCCGCGCTGTTGATGACGCCGGCCACTCGGCTGTCCAGACCGAAAAGATCACCGGAGAACAGACGATAGGTTTCGGATTCGCTGATGCGGAGGCGAAGCTTCTTCATGTCCGCATTCCAGATTTCCACGTCCCGTCTCGCGCCGTCGAGCCAGGCCGTCACGTCCTGCTCAAAGCGCTGCATCACGTCGAGACGACGGCTCTCAAGCTGGGAAAAACAGGCCAAGAGGGCAATTCCCCCCGAAACGAGCGCAAGACCGACGGCGGCCAGAAAGGTCGATCTTTTGGATAAGCCAGAATAGCTGACATTCTCACGGCTGTTCATCAAATTCCTCCATCCTTCGGGGGGACGACGTATAACGAAAGGTCCCGTCGAACCTCGACAAACACTTATCGACGAGCCTTCACATGAACCCAGCGATGCTTTTCATTCACGGAGAACTGCGGCACATAGTTTCGCACTCTCTCCATGGGACGCACGGCGTCGGAAAGGTTGTCCAGAATATAGACATCATCTCCGTCATACACGGCCAGAATGGCGTGACCTATGTTGCGGATGGTTTCCCGCACCACCACAATACGCATGTTTTCCACGGGGACGCCCAGTTCCTTCAGCGTATAGTACTTGACTATGCAGTAGTCCTCGCAGTCGCCGGACCTGGCAAGAAACTCATACGGCGCCGCCCAGTAATCCGCCTTGCCGTACACTTCCTTGTCGGTGCGGTACGGCCACAGGTTCCAGAACCTGTTCACGATGTTGAGCTGTTCCCGAAGCGGCCTGCCTGCCGCCCTGCCCTTCAGATCCTTCCAGAGCGTGGATGAATTAAATCTTTTCTCATCGAAAAAGATCGGCTTCTTCCTGTTCCGTTCCATGGCGGAAAGCCAGTTCTGCTGCTTCTTCAAGTCCATCTGGAACTCGACGGTTCCGAAAAGGCGAGGTCTGGCCTGGGCAGGCGTCGCGACCAGAAGGACGGCAACCGCCAGAACGGCCGCGCAAGGCGCCAGGGCAAGCGCATGCCAGACACATGCAATATGGGCTCTCATACCCATGGACTATCAAGAACTCCGGCTTCATCCATTACTGCAGAAACAAACTTCGGCAACCTCAACCCGTCGACGCCGGACCGGAGAACGGGATCTCTCCGGCCCGGCCCTGTGCGCTACTTCGGCAGCGTCAGGTGATCGAGCGGTTCATGATCGTGCGGGGTCACCTTGAGCATTTCCGTGCTGATGTTGAATCCGGGCAGAAGATCCCCGGCAAGGGCCTTCATGCGGTATGCGGCAATCAGCGTGTTGCCGAGCGCCGTAGCCGCCTGCGTGGACGAGTTGAACAGTTCGTTTTCAGCGTCCAGCACGTCGAGCAGGCTGCGCTCGCCCATGACGAACTGTTCTTCATAGGCGTCGCGGGTGGTCTTGTTGTACTCGATGGCCTCGCGGTAGAACTGAAGCTGCTTCTGCGCGGAAAGATATTCCGTCCAGCTTTCCCGCACGTTGAGCTCAAGATCGTCCATATAGTCGTAGAGCACCCGGCGGCTCTGACGAATGCGGGCCGCGGCCGCCTTGCTTTCCGCCACGTCCGCGCCGCTGTTGAACAGATTCCAGCGCACCACGGCGGCAACGCCGACTTCGGCCGTCCAGAGTTCGCTCTTGCCGTCTCTGTCGGAATAGGAAGGTCCGGCCTCAATGCTGAGCGAAGGGCTGTAGGCGGAACGCGCCTGTTCCCGAACGGCATTGGCGGCCTTCACGTCTTCCATGTAGGCGGCGACCTTCGGGTTGCCCTTCTGCGCCGCCTTCAGCACCTCTTCAGGCCCCGAAAACATTTTGGAAGGCAGGTTCACCGGCCCGAGAGACATGGCCGAATGCCGCGTCAGACGAGTGTAGGTATCTTCCCCGATGCGCAGAGAAGCGCGGGCCTCGGTCAGCGTGGAACGGGCGCGCGACAGGCGGCTCTGCGCCTGAGAAACGTCGGCCATGGTGTCCACGCCCTGCGCCTCGCGTTCGCGGGCCTTTTCGAGAATTTCCTCGTGCCGGGACACGTTGTCCTGGGCAAGCTGGTAAATCTGCTGACGACGAAGCACGTCCACATGGGCGATGATGGCGTCGAGCGCCAGCGAGTTGGCGTTGTCCATCACGCGATGATCCAGAGAACGATAGGTCGCCTCGGCCTCCCGCACGCGGCCGCGCGTCAGCCAGCCGTCCCACAGAGGCTGCGTCACGAGCAGCGACGCCGACGAATAGGGAGCCGCCTCGTCGTAATTGTACGAACGGGTCGTGCTGTCGGTCAGCTTGCCGAATCCGCCCCGGGCCGTCAGATCCACTCTCGGCCCGTAGCCGGCCTTGGCGCGGTCAATCTCATAGCCCGCGGCGGACCGGTTTTCCTGAATAGCCTTGAGCGAATTATTGTTCCTCAGCATCGCTTCGATGGATTCCTTGAGGGGAATCGCTCCATCCCGTTCCGCGGCATACGCCGAAGGCAGAAAGAGCAGAAGACCGAGACAGCCGGAAACGAACAGAAAAGAAAACGATGTTCTCATGCCTGCCTCCCCATGAAAAAACGCTTGCACAGCGTCCACGTATCGGAACTTTTACATTTTCTGGAGAAAATCATAAAAACTCCATTAACAAAAGTGGTTATGTTTCCAAAAACCACAACAATGCCACACAAATCAGTTTCCAAAAACAATCATCAACTATTTTAAGTAAAATTAAATCATAAATAATATTTATTATGAGTCAAGAGCAATATGCCATGCGGCACCCCCCTGAATTATTTTCAACTCATGACTTTTGTCATGTAACACATATCTATCATATCGCAATTATAATATAATTTTATAAAAATATATATTCCTGCATATAAATAAACATCATCTTCAAATAAAACACCATCGCTGAAAGCAATGTGGTTATATCAGTAAAAAAAAGATATCATGGATAATATAAAACATCCGTCAAATCTTGTCTGCTATTTCTCCCTGAGTGCGTTCTGCTTCGCTTTGAGTATCGGCTTGAGAAGATAATCAAGAACCGTCTTCTTCCCCGTCATGATATCCACGGTCGTCATCATGCCCGGCATAATGGGCAGAGACTCTCCGTGATAGACAATGGCAGTTTTGGGAGTGCGCACCTTGACCTGATAATAGAACTCCCCGCGCTTGTCTTCAATGGTGTCGGCGCTTATCTGCTCAAGCACGCCGTCCAGTCCGCCGTAGATGGAAAAGTCATAGGCCGAAACCTTGACCATGGCCTTCTGACCGGGATGCAGGAACGCCACGTCCGCCGGGCGCACCTTGGCTTCCACAAGAAGGGTGTCGTCCAGAGGCACGATTTCCATGATGGGCTCCCCGGGCTTGACCACGCCGCCGAGCGTGTTGATGTATATTTTCTTCACCGTGCCGCGCACCGGAGAACGCAGCTCGGTTCTGGTCACCCTGTCGCTGCCCGCGGAAAGACTTTCGCGCAGCGACGCCAGCTCCAGACTGCGCTTGTTGATCTCCTCCATGAGGGCGGCGTCCAGCTCGGCCTTGCGCAGCGCCATGCGATGCTCCGCCTCGCTTGCAGCCGCTTCCGCCCGGGGAATGGACACTTCCAGCGTGTTGATCTCACCCTGCGTCTGCACGGCGCGCTCCTGAAGTTCCAGATACTGCGCCCGGGAATAGCTGCGCTTCTGCAGCAGGGAAGACGCCATGTTCAACTGCTGACGTATGAGCGACAGGCTTCGGGTGAGCTGATCCTTGCGGGCCAGCTGTTCCTTCACTTCCTGCGTGCGCTGCGCGGACTGAGCCTCCAGCACGTCCAGCTCGGACATGCGCTGACGTTCCTGCACGGCAAAGGTTTCCTGCTGCACCTGCGTGAGATTTTTCCCCTGTTCAAGCTGATCTTCGGTAAGCTTGTAGCCGGTGCCCCGCTCAAGCCATGCCCGCAGATCTTCCGGCCACGTCAGTTCCTCGCCGGAAACGGACGCCCGCAGCCGACGGATGGCAATGAGGTTTTCCATGGCCTTGTACAGCATGTCGCGCAGATTGCTCTCGGCCATTTCGTTGTTGATTCTGGCCAGAACGTCGTTTTTCTCCACGATCTGCCCTTCATGCACCTCCACGCTGCTCAAAATGCCGCCTTCCAGGTTCTGAATGATCTGCGTGCGCGAAGAAGGAACCACCTGTCCCTCGGCGTGAGTCACCTCGTCCAGCGTGGCGAAGCCGGCCCAGACAAGGAACAGAACAAAAAAGGCAAACACCGCCACGGACAGCCAGACCGCTCCCCGGGCCGGACGTCTGGCGAGGGCCGCCTCCACTTCCGCCGCATAGGGAAGATCTTCGGGCAGCAGTCTGCCGGAAAGGGCGGCAGGCTCAAACAGACTCTGCACGGGCCTGGGCGCGGCCGGATCTTTTCCGGCAGGCTTTTCTGTCGAAGCGCCGCCGAAAGCCTCGGGCATCTGTCCGGCTCCCGGTCCGACTCCGTTCTTTTTCTCGTCCGTATCCATACCAATGATCCCGCTTTCCTAAGAAAGCTGCGCGCTTCCGGCCTCCGTCGGCCGGGGCTCGCGTTTTTGCACATGTTCCTTCGTTGCCGCGGCCGCGCTTCCCGCGCGTTCCCCGGCGGCTTCACGGGGCGGCACCTTTCTGCCCTGCTTTTCCTGCAGCTTTCGCAACACCACGTCCCGCGGACCGTCCATGATGATTCTGCCGCCGTCCATGACGATGAGCCTGTCCACTATGCGCAGCATGCTGAGCCTGTGCGTAATGAGAATGAGCGTCTTGTTTCTGGTCGCGGGAGCCAGACGCTGCTGCACGATTCTTTCGGAATCCACGTCCATGTTGCTGGTAGGTTCGTCGAGAATGAGCACGTCGGGATCCCTCACGAGGGCGCGGGCCAGGCCCACGGCCTGACGCTGACCGCCGGAAAGATTGCGGCCCTGCTCGCCCACCTGCGCGCCGTATCCGGCAGGATGCTTGCGCACGAAATCGGCCACGCCGGAAATGGCGGAAGCCCGGATGACGAGATGATCGTTGATGGTGGGGTCGCCGAGCGCGATGTTGTCGCGAACCGTGCCGTAGAAAAGAATGACTTCCTGCGGCAGGAATCCCACGCGGCTGCGAAGATCGGCCGTGGCAAGCTGGCTGATGTCCACCCCGCCGAAGGACACGGAGCCCTCCGACGGCCGGTACAAACCGATGAGCAGCTTGCCCAGAGAACTCTTGCCGGAGCCCATTTTTCCGATGATGCCCACCTTTTCTCCCGGCCGGATGTGCAGAGACACGTGATCGAGCGCCGGAGTCTGGGAGCCGGGATAGGAGAAGCTCACATTGTCCATGACGAATTCGCTGGACAGCTCGCCGAAGTCCATGCAGGCGGCCTGATCCTGATTTTCCGAAGGCAGCTGCATGAGCGCGTCCAGGGCCTTGAGCGAGACGCGCGAATTCTGGAGCCGCGTAAGCAGCGACGCGAGCTGCAGAAGCGGCGCCATGATGCGGCCCACCAGAATGTTGCAGCCGATGAGTCCGCCCATGCTCATTTCGCCGGCGCCTATGCGGTACACGCCCCATATGACCATGCCCACGGTAACGAGCTGCGTGGTAAAGGTGGCGAAGGTGACGGCCCGGGTGCTGTACTTGCGCGCCTCGTTGGAAGACTGCGCGGAAATGCCGGCCACTGCTTCCCACAGGCGCTGCATGCGGCTCTCTGCCATGCAGCCCTTCACCGTTTCCAGTCCGTTCACCATTTCCACCAGCAGCGCGTTTTTCTGCATGTTGTGGCGATAGCTTTTTTCGGCGCTTCTGCGGGCCGCCATCTGAAGATACACGCCCACGCCGAGAAGCACGGGCACGGCCATGAGCGGCAGCAGCACAAGAGGTCCGCCGATGAAGGCCAGCAGCGCAAAAAACAGCAGCAGAAACGGAATGTCGATGCAGGCAAGGAGCGTGGTGGAACTGAAAAACTCGCGCAGCGATTCAAATTCCCGCAGGTTGTTGACGAGCGCGCCCGTGGATTCCGGCTTGGCATCCATGCGCATGGACAGCACCTTGTCGATGAGCTTGCTCGAAAGCACCACGTCGGCGTTGCGTCCGGCCAGATCCACAAAGTGACTGCGAAGGCTGCGCAGGATGAAATCAAACAGATATGCCAGCGTGACGCCGGCCGCCAGCACCCACAGCGTTTCATAGGCGTTGTTGGGAATGACTCTGTCGTACACGTTCATGACGAA
>NZ_DBMAHT010000083.1:0-8961 GCF_057866825.1 Mailhella sp. | reverse complement strand
GCGCAATTCGCCGCTCGGCCAGAAGAAAAACGTGACCGTGGAAGATCTCGCGCAGTACCGGCATATCGTGTTCAACCGCTCTCGCGCGGAACGGTATCTGCTGAACTCCCAGTACTGGGAAGTGAACGACGTGGTGGCGGCCATGTACTGGGCGTCTCTCGGCATAGGCTGGGCCGTGGTGCCGCTGGGCCTGGCCCAGCGCATTGCGCGCGACGAATCCATGAAGAACCTCGTCATTCTCGACATGGACAACATGTCGTTCGTGGCGCACAACATTTATCTGGTCTGGAACAACGCATTCAGCCGTCGCGACATTCTGGAAGATCTCTGCCGCGATCTGAAGACCTACTATCAGCACGCCTTTGAGCAGGGGGACACCACGTTCTGAGACGATCCGGGCAAGCGGCCCGGACGTCCTGCGGGGCGAGCGCCCCGAACCTTGCCCGACACTGGAAGCGCCGCCGGCGCACCGAGCCCGTCCCTGCGACGGGTTTTGTTATTTAAAGGATAAGGCGCGGGGGCTGCGTGAGCGATAGGCGCGTTCCGAGGAAGGCGCCCGCGGAATGTCAGGCTGTGGCAGAGCGCTACGCTCGCCCGGCGCTTCTCCGAAAACGGGCGTCGGCGGAGAGGCGGCAGGGCGCTTGGAAGCATTTGGCCGGAGACGGTGAACCGCCCCATGGGCGACATCGGGGCGAGACGAGGTCGGGCTGCATGCGGATTTGCGTATTCATGCCGCCGTCCGGCGCAGTCTGTGAAGCAGGGACGATGGCGAGTGCAGGGCGGCGACGTCATGGCGCTGCACCGTGAAATAAGACAACAGATGTCCTGTTCACTTTTGCATAGGAACGTTTTTCTTCATTCGGGCTGCGGCGAAGGCGGATCGGAACGCAGACAGAGCGGAAAAAGGGGCCGTCGGGCTCTTTTTAATTTGAAATGCATTATGTATGTTAAAATAATTAAAATATTACAATAGGATAAAATATTTTATGTTTATAATTTACAAGGGTTTTAGCAGTATATATAAGTTTATTGATAATTTTCCTTTCCAAAGGAGATTAAGACATGTTCGACATACCTGTGCAGACAAGTGCTCCGGGGAAAAACGCTTCGCCCCGGAACGGAGCGACCGGAATACCCGCTTCGTCTTCCGGCAGGGAAGAACGAAAGAGAGGTGCGGCGTTGCGGAAAAAGCGTTCCGCTGAACGCCGGCGGCGCGGAGGGATGAGGAAGAGCGTTCCGCGGCAGAAAGGCGTTTTGTTGCAGAGCACGTTGACGAAAGAGATCGACGGGCGAAAAGGCCGCCGGGCGTCCTGGCCCGCGCAGGGCGATGTCTCTGAACATCCGAGCTGCCCGGAAAAACAGGACGCCGTCGGTCGCGGCAGTAAACGGAGCGGCGTCGGATGCGGAAGTCACGCGCAGAGGCGGGGCGTAGAATCGTCCGGCAGAATGGCGACGATGGAGGCGTCCGTCCTGGCGGCGGATTCGGAAATCTGGAGAGCGGAGCACTTCTGGTTGCGTGTCACGCCGTTGTCGAGCTTTTCGGTTTCGGAGCGTTCGATGGCGGCGGGGCGCGGAAGGCGAAACGGTCAGCGCCTGGCGACGCGCCGGGCCGTGACGTAGTAGCGATCCCAGTAGTTGACGGAGAGCGATTCAATGCGCACGCGGGCCCTGGGCTTGGGACTGTGAATGAAACTGTTCTGACCGACGTAGATGCCCGTGTGATAGCCGGAGCGCGGAATGCGGAAAACCACGATGTCGCCGGGGCGCAGACTGCCGCGGGAAATGCGTTTGCCCACGCTGGCCTGATCGCGGCTGATGCGGGGCACGGAAATGCCGTTGCTTGCGCAGGCCCAGTACACGAGGCCGGAGCAGTCGAAGCCGCGCGAGGGAGAGGAGCCGCCGGATACGTAGGGACGGCCGAGCTGGCTTTTGGCCGTGGCGGCGATGGCCGCACCGCTGCCGGAAGCGGCGCTCGGCTGTTGATAGGTTGGTCTGTAGGTTTGTTTGCCGCAGCCAGCGGTCATGAGAAGGGCCACGCACAGAAGAATCAGCGGAACATACCGATAGAGGGAATGATCGCGATGTGTCGTCATGACGGACCTGCCGGAGTTGAAAGTGCAATATTTCTTTTGTAGGTCATCCCGGGACAACTTGCAAGTGCGGCCTCATTCTTATGTTGATGTTGCACAGTTATTTTTAATACATGTATAAAACACGCATTTCAATGTTGAAATCGTTTATTCAATTTCTCAATATTTCTATAAGATGATGTGGTATTATTTTTTCGTGTTCCTTTCTTGACGCAAAGTATCAAAAGTGAAATACACTGTTATCAGTGTTTTGTATTGCTTTCTCATGAAAGTAACAGGATTATATGGCGGAAAAGTTGCTTTCTGTAAAATTGAGGAGGACTTTATGGTATCGGAACTTTCCACTCTCATTCACAACCTTGTTCTGGACAATCCCGTGCCTGCGAAAGATCTGGCAAAGGCCATCGGCAAGCCGTATTCCACACTGCTCAGGGAAGTGAATCCGTATGATACGGGAGCCAAGCTCGGCGCGGAAACACTGCTGCAGATCATGATGCAGACCGGCGACACCAAGCCGCTGGAGTACATGGCGGGCAAGCTTGGCTATTCGCTGGTGGCCGCCAGAAACGACGCGCCGCATGTCACGCCCGGAGCCTTTCAGGGGGCCGGTTCCGGCGTGAACGCGTCCGTTCCCGCGATGGACGGACGTCAGAACGGCGAAAAGGAACATCGGGCCTGATTCGATTCCGCACGAAACGGACAGGAACAATGGGCGGAGGCAGAGGGGAAAGCTGTCTTCGCCTTTTTTGTGTGCTCCGAGGGCGCGAGTTTCGCGGGGAGGCGGCAAGAGCGCAAAGTTAAGCAAAAAAGGCCCCGGCGGACAGGCGAATGTCGTGCCGGAGCCAAGGAGGAGTTAACGAAAAAGGGCGCAACCGTGTTGCGCCCTTTTGGGAACCGGACACCCGGCAACAACCGTTACCGTTGCTTCCTTTCGGACCTGGCGGGGTTGGCGGCGCGACCGCCGTCCGGTTCCCGGAACTCATAAAGCGAAAGACAGTATAGACGGAGGCGGGAAACCTGTCAAGGTCGGGCGGCATGGGCGGGCGTTGTTGCGTCTTGTCCGAATCATCTGGGAGCGCGGTGGGCGGAATCGGAAATCTCATTTGAAGTGCTGGGCATGGTCGCCGTGCCTGTTGCTGTGAAGGCAGAGAACAGTCGTTCTTGTCGGGGCGCGCGCCCGGAGTGCCGACATGCGGCGACGCGGTCGCGGAGGTCCCGAAGGAGGGGGGCTGCTGGCGGAATAGAGCGGCCTCGACCACCTTTGCAAGGCGGCGCTCGAAAGAAAATGGGGAAGGAGTGAAAAAAACGCTTGCCAAGGCATGGGCTTTGCTATACAAAGACAGCTGTGCCCAGGTGGTGGAATTGGTAGACACACTATCTTGAGGTGGTAGCGCCGAATGGCGTGGGAGTTCGAGTCTCCCCCTGGGCACCAGTGCGAGAACAGGAGCTGCAAACTACGGTTTGCAGCTCTTTTCGTTTAATCACGCATCAGCCGGATGTGATGTTGTTGCGTCGGCTGAATTTGTTTTTGTTGTATCGGCCGAAGTGGGGCCGGTTGCGTCGGCCGGGCGTGGATTTTCGGTCGGCAAGGCACGGCAATGATATTGTTCGTTCCGGTGCTCTCCGGCGATGAGCGGCAGCATGCGGGCTTCTGCACGTCGGCGCCGCGTGCTGCGGAAGCGTCGGGCCGTGGCAGCGTGATTCGGCTGAGGATGGCTGATGGCCTCGGACGGCGTTTGCGTATCGGTCGAAGGAAGGAGCGTGCCTCGCGGCGGCAGAACGGGAGCAGGAGGAAGGAGTTCATGAGAAGCACGAGGGAAAAGTGGGCGCTGTCGGTGGCGGCGGCGCTGCTTGCGGCGTTTTTGTTCACGGCGTGTGCGCCGCAGGGCAGAACGCCGGATGGTCGGGGCGACGGACTGGAGCTTGTTGTTCTGCACACCAACGACACGCATTCTTTTCTTGCGGGCATGGACAGCCGCGGCAACGCCAGCTTGGACGGCCGGAACAGCTCGGGCGGACTCGGGCGCGTGGCTGCGGCCATGAAGGCGGCGCGCCGGAACCGGGACAACGTGATTGCGCTCGATGCCGGTGATCAGTTTCAGGGCACGCTTTTTTACAGCGTGAACAAGTGGCCCATGATTGCGGAGGTGGACCGCGTCGTGCCGTGGGACGCCATGACGCTGGGCAATCATGAGTTCGACGAGGGTTGTGCGGAACTTTCCCGTTTTCTGAAGCAGACGCCCGTGCCGGTGCTGGCCACCAATCTGACGCCGGAGGCGGGGTGTCCTCTTCGGGGAAGCGGAACCCGGGCGCATCTGGTGAAGATGGTGCGCGGCGAGAAGGTGGGCATTGTGGGCCTTGCCAACGACGAGGTGAAAACGTTGTCCGCGGCCTGCGGGCACACCGCGTTTTCGCAGGCCCGGGACACGCTGGATCGTGAAGTCAAGGCTCTGGAGGCGCAAGGCGTGAAGCACATTGTGGCCATCACGCATCTCGGCCTGCCTGAAGACCGGCGACTTGCCCGTTCGGTGAACGGCGTGGACGTGATCGTGGGCGGGCATACGCACAGCTATCTCGGCCCGTCGCCGTCCGACGGACCGTATCCCGTAGTGGAGCATGCGCCGAACGGAGATCCCGTGCTGGTGGTGACGGCCGGACGCGGCGCGAAGTATCTCGGCGAGCTGACCGTGCGCTTCGATGGGCGCGGCGTTCCCTGTTCCTGGAGCGGTTCCGCCGTGAAGCTTTCCTCCGACATGCCGGTGGATCCAGAGGTGCAGCGGCTCATTGACCGCTACGCCGCCACGCTGACCGCGCTGCGCGCCGAGGTCGTGGGCAGTCAGCGATTGTCTTTGCCTGACGGCATGGAACTCTGCCGCGATGGGGACTGCCTCAGCGGCATGGTCACGGCGGATGCCATGCTGGAATACGGGCGTCCGCACGGGGCGGTGGCGGCGCTGTGCAACGGCGGAGCGCTGCGGGCGGCGCTTCCTGCGGGAACGATTACGCGGGGCGACGTGCTTTCGGTGCATCCGTTCGGCAACGCGGTGCTGCTGCGCGAATATTCGGGCGCGCAGCTTCTGGAGGCGCTGGAGCACGGGGTGGCCGGCGAGAACGCACGAGGGCCGCAGCTTTTGCAGACGGCCGGGCTGCGTTATGAAGTGGACGGCAGCCTTCCTGCGGGGCGGCGCGTGACGAAGGCGGAGGTGCTGGATGCGCAGGGCCGCGCGACGCCTCTTGATCCCGAAGGCCGCTACGTGACGGCTCTTGCTGATTTTCTTGCGGACGGCGGCGACGGCTACGCCATGCTGAAGCAGGGCCGCGTGGTTTCCGCGCCCGATCCTCTGGTGGCAGACGTGGTGGAGCAATACCTCAAGACGCACAATCCGCTGCCGGAGCCTCGGCTCGGACGCCTGACGCGTTTGCGCTGAACGCTGATTTTCCGCGTTTCCGCACGGCGCTGTCCAGCAAGCCGGCCGACTGGAGCCTGCACCGCCGTTCTCCGCGCTTTGCGCCCGGAATCTTTCCCCCTGCCGACGAAGTGCGCCTGCGACGATCCTGTTTTCCACCCACCATACCCTCCCCATTTTAAAGGATTTACCCCCTCCATTAAAAGTTTTAGGAAGGAGGATAGGGGGTCGGGGAAGGAGCCTTTTTCAAAAGGGTCCTTCCCCCGCCTCTCTTACATTCCAAGGAGTTCTCTCATGACGGCGCGGGCATTGTTTTCTCTGAAGGATCTGGAAGCCGCGGATGCGCGTCTGGCGCTCGGGGCGGCGCGTTTTGTGGAGAAGGAGCTCGGCGCGGACATCCGGGGCAGGAGGCTGGTGGTGGCTCTTTCCGGCGGGGCGGATTCCACGGCGCTGCTCACGGTGTTCTGTGCGCTGCGCGGCATGCTCGGCGTATCGCTGTTTGCGGCGCATCTCGATCATGGTCTCCGGGCGGAGAGCGCGGCGGAGGCGCAGGCGGCGGGGGAGCTTTGTTGCCGGTTCGGCGTGCCTTTTTTTGTGAAGCGCGCGGATGTGGGAGCGCTGGCGCAGGCGCAGCGCTGCGGCGTGGAGGAAGCCGGACGCCGGGCCCGCTATGAATTTCTGGAAGAGTGCCGCGCGGCGACGGGCTCGCGCTGGGTGCTCACGGCGCATCATGTGGGGGATCTGGCGGAAGACGTGCTCATGCGCTTGTCCCGCGGGGCGCTGTGGCCCGGGCTGGGGGGCATGAAGGGGCTTGTGGACGAGCCGGGGCGGCATGTGCTGCGCCCGCTGCTCATGCTGGAGAAGGCGCAGCTTGAAGGACTGCTTCGGCGGGTTGGTGTGACGTGGCAGGAAGACGCCTCCAATCGGAGCCGCGCGTGGAAGCGCAACCGCATGCGGCATGACGTGCTTCCGCTGCTGCTGGCGGAGAATCCTTCGTTTTACGAGAGCGTGCGTCGCCTCTGGAGAGCCGCCCGCCGGGACGAGCGCGACTGGGCGAATACCGGGGCGCTTGCACTGGAAGAGCGGGACGGCGGCGTGCTTCTCTCCGACGCTTCGCTTGCTGCGCTCGGCGAATCGGGCAGGCTGCGCGCCATGGCCGAGGCGCTGCGGAAACTTGGGGGAGAAGCGCGGGCCGATACGCTGGAATCGCTGGAAGCGGCGTGGCGGCGGAGGCATTTTCCGCGTCGATTTTCCTTCGGCGGCGGCGTGAAGGCGGAACTTTCCGGCACGGGCGTCTGGTTTCATCACGCTCCGGGGCGTTGAAGGGCGCGGGCCTGCCGCATGATTTTTGCTGTAACACTATGCAAGAATTGAACAAAACCGTGCCGAGAGCGCGGAAAATCTGTTAAGAAACAACGCAATGCGCTGTTTTTATTCATGGAAATTTCTTACTGAATGTTTCCGACCCGTGATGAGGCGCGCTTTTGACCTTTTGCCTTACCCTTGCCACCTGGTATAAGGTGCTTATCTAGCAGCAGAGAGAAGGATAAGCCTTCCATTTTTTCTCGCGAGGAGTATTGCCATGCCGCTGTATGATTTTGAATGCAAAGATTGCCGGCACACGTTTGAAGAGCTGGCTTTTGACGACGATGACGTCATCAGCTGCCCGAAGTGCGGGTCGCAGAACACGGCTCGTCTTGTTTCGGCCCCCAGTCCTCTGAAAACGGGAGCCTTTCCTTTCAAGATAGGCCCGAGACCGGCCTGGATGAACGATAAAAGACTCAATCGCAACAGCCCCTGCCACGGCAACTGTTCCTCGTGCGGCGGAGGAGCGGGCGGAACGGGGGGCGCTCAGTAAGCCTTTGCTTCCGTAATTACAATGGCATGAACGGCTCTTGCGAGATACAAGGAATTCAAGAGTCCTTCTTTCGCCTGAACGAAGAATTTACAAGGAGTTCCCATGAACTGCATCCTTAAAAAAACGGCTCTTGCCGTAACTGGTTTCATGTTTCTGGCCTCTTCGGCCACGGCGGCTCCCATGCTGCCCAATTTCGTGCCGCTGGCGAAAAACGCCGGTCCGGCAGTGGTGAACATCAGCACTGAGAGGGAAGTGGAAAGCCCCGTCATGGGCATGTTCAACTTCCCCGGCATGGATCAGTTCTTTGAACAGTTCGGCGGCCCCTTCGGCATGCGTCCCGGCCAGCCCGCGCCCAAGCAGAAGAGTTCCGCGCTCGGCTCCGGCTTCATCATTTCCGCCGACGGCTACATCGTCACCAACAACCACGTGGTGGAAGACGCCGACAAGATTACCGTCAAGCTCAACGGCGACAAGTCCGACGGTCTGCCCGCGAAGGTTGTGGGCACCGACGCCGAAACCGATCTTGCCCTGCTCAAGGTGGAAAGCAAGACGCCCCTGCCCGTGCTCCGCTTCGGCGATTCCGACGCCATGGAAGTGGGCGACTGGGTGGTGGCCATCGGCAACCCCTTCGGCCTGAGCAACACCGTGACGGCCGGCATTCTGAGCGCCAAGGGCCGCGACATCCACGCCGGTCCCTTTGACAACTTCCTCCAGACCGACGCTTCCATCAACCCCGGCAACAGCGGCGGCCCGCTCATCAACATGGCCGGTGAAGTCATCGGCATCAACACCGCCATTTCCGCCAACGGTCAGGGCATCGGCTTCGCCATTCCCAGCAGTCTGGCCTCCAAGGTCATCAACGACCTGCGCGAAGGCAAGAAGGTGAGCCGCGGCTGGCTCGGCGTGACCATTCAGGACGTGGATGAAAACACCGCCAAGGCCCTTGGTCTCAAGAGTGCGGGCGGCGCGCTCATCGGCTCCGTGCTCGACAACGAACCCGCCGCCAAGGCCGGTCTGCGTGCGGGCGATGTGATCATCAAGGTGGGCGACACCGACATCGACAGTGCTTCCGCCCTCACCCGCAGCGTGGCCGGACTCAAGCCCGATACCAAGGTGGACATCGTGGTGATGCGCAACGGCAAGGAAGTGAAGACCACCGTGAAGCTCGGCGAACGTTCGTCCCACAGCACGACGACGCAGAGCTCCGGCCAGCAGAGCGAAGGCGGCGACCTCGGCGTGAGCATCAAGCCGCTTACCCCTGAAGACGCCCGGGCTCTCCAGCTCTCCGGCGACGTGAAGGGCCTGCTCGTGGTGGGCGTGAAGGGCGACGGCCCCGCGGCTGAAGCCGGCGTGCGCACCGGCGACGTCATCCTTTCCGCCAACCTCCAGCCCGTGACCAGCGCCAAGGAACTGGTTTCCATCGTGCGCAAGGAAGGCAAGGAACGCGGCGCCGTCATGCTCCAGATCAACCGCCGCGGCGACACCTTCTTCATCACCGTGTCGCTGGACAACAAATAATCGCCTGACATAGGCAAAACTTCCGCGCGGCGGGTGCAAACCCGCCGCGTTTTTGGTTAAGAAGGCGGGGGAAGGAGGAAATCCTTTT
>NZ_DBMAHT010000082.1:0-8994 GCF_057866825.1 Mailhella sp. | reverse complement strand
GAGGATATGCCCGACGTGAAGTTGAGCATGGCCGGCACGAGCCCCGCCGAATGCAGACCGAAGAAGGCCACGAGTCCGGGCAGGGACGTGGGCAGCAGAAAGCCCACGGTGCTCTCGCCCCGGAACAGACGACGGAAGGCGCGGCCAAGCACCGAGAGCTTGAGCAGGAGCGAGCCGTAGGTGAGCACGTGCCTGTCCTGATCTTCGGCAATGGGGAAGCGGCGTCCGGAAAGACGGACGGCCTCCACGAGGCCCTGCATGAGATTGCAGTGTTCCATGCTTGAGCGGTACTCAAGTTCGGTCATGATGTCGTAAAGGCGCTCGCCCATGCGGCGGCGACGCTCCCGCGGCGTCACGCCTTCCGCGGAACGGAACTTCTGCACTTCGAGCACGCTCACGGTGACGCGCGGAAACCAGCGACGGCGGCCCTTGTGCCGCAGATAGGAAAACACGGTGCTCGACGCCCCGTCGATGCGCACGGGCAGGAGGGTGGCATCGGCCTTTTCGGCAATGACGCCCGCGGCCTCAAGAATGCGGATGTAGCGCGGATCGTTGCCGAGACTGCCGCTGTGAAACACCATGCAGCGGCCGTTTCTGGCCAGCGCATGCACCAGCGACACCGTGGCCGCGGGACTGGAAAAATCAAAGAACTGCGTGTCGGCGAGCGCGCAGACCGGGCGCATCCACCACTTGTGCTCAAGCGCCCTGTCGGCGAGAAGCGCGACGCGATGCGGCAGCACGGCGGCCAGAATCAGCGGATCGAGAATGGATCCGGGGTTGTAGATGATGAGCGTGCGGGGACCGGCGGCATCGTAGTGCTCGCGGCCGCGCAGCTCCACGCGGTAGATGATTCTGAGAAGAAATCGGACTATGGCTCCAAGCATGCGGGCTCCTGGATTCTGCGGCACGTTCGTTCCGCCGGACGTCGCTCCGGCACATTCTTGTCATCATGCCCAAAGGCGCGGCCTTTGTCGAGAGCGGCCATCGTTCCGCCGGGGAATCCGGAGGCGTCCGTTCTTGCGGATCATTCATAAATATGGTAATGAATCCCCCCATGTTCGACTCAAGCATTGCAGCAAAGATATCGTATCTGGCCGTGGCGTTCGTCCCCGTGCTTCTGGGCATCATTCTGCACGAAGTTGCCCACGGCTGGGCCGCCCTGCGCTGCGGCGATCCTACGGCGCGCATGCTCGGCCGCCTCACGCTCAATCCCATTCCCCACATCGATCCCGCAGGTACGGGCATGTTCGTGTTCACGGCCCTGTTCTGCCCCTTCGTGTTCGGATGGGCCAAGCCCGTGCCCGTGAATCCGCGCTACTTCCGCGACTACCGCAAGGGCATGCTGCTTGTTTCCGCCGCAGGCCCCCTCGCCAACATGGTGCTCGCCATGGTCTTTGCCGTGTGCCTGCGCCTTCTGCTCTTCGCTCCTTCAGAATTTCTCATCGGCACTTCCGCGGGCAAGTTCCTGCTCCAGATGTTCCAGACGGGCATCGCCGCAAACTTCGCCCTTGCGTGGATCAATCTTCTGCCCATCCCTCCGCTCGACGGAGGACACATTCTGGAAACCCTGCTCCCCGGGCAGATCGCTCTTCAGTTTCAGCGCGTGGAGCGCTACGGTTTTCTTTTGCTCGTACTGCTGCTTGCCAGCGGCGTACTGAGCTCTCTTCTCATGACTCTCGTCCGATGGTCGTGGAACCTCGCGCTTACGGCCGTGGGTCTTTGAGTCCTTCACCTTCACTTTTCTCATTTATCTCATCAGGAGACACGCCATGACGGCGAACGATCGCACAGTTTCAGGCATGCGGCCCACCGGGCCTCTTCACATCGGTCACTATTTCGGCGCCCTCAAGAACTGGGTCGAAATGCAGAAGACCCACGAGGCCTTCTTCTTCGTGGCCGACTGGCATGCCCTGACCAGCAACTACGCCGATACTTCCAAGCTTCCGCAGTTCGTCAACGACATGGTCGTCGACTGGCTTTCCGCCGGTCTCGACCCCGAACACTGCGCCATTTATCGCCAGTCCGACATCAAGGAAACCGCGGAACTGCATCTGCTGCTTTCCATGATCACCCCGCTCGGCTGGCTGGAACGCTGCCCCACCTACAAGGAACAGCAGCAGCAGATCACCGACAAGGATCTCGGCAACTACGGCTTCCTCGGCTATCCCGTGCTCATGACCGCGGACATCATTCAGCATCGTCCGCGCTGGGTTCCCGTGGGACAGGATCAGCAGCCCCACCTCGAACTCGCCCGCGAAATCGTGCGCCGGTTCAACACCATGTACAACACGGAAGTCTTCCCCGAACCCGAAGCCAAGCTCACCCCGGCCGCCAAGTGCCCCGGCCTCGACGGCCGCAAGATGTCCAAGAGCTACGGCAACGGCATCTTCCTGAAGGACACGCTCGCCGACCTTGAACCCAAGATCAAGGGCATGTTCACCGACCCGTCGCGCCTGCGCAAGAGCGATCCCGGCAACCCCGACGTGTGCAACCTCTTCCCCTACCACGTGCTGCTCGCCGACAAGGACACGCAGAACGAAGTGCGCGAAGCCTGCACCCACGCCACCATGGGCTGCGTGGCCTGCAAGAAGATCTTCATGAAGAATCTGCAGAACTTCCTCGAACCGCTGCATGAACGCCGCGAAGCCATTCTCGCCAAGCCCGGCCTCGTGCAGGAAATACTTGCAGACGGCGGAAAAAAGGCCAGAATGTCCATCAACGCCACCATGGAACTGGTGCGCGCCGCCATGCACATGGACTGATCCGCACGAAGGCCGACGCCTCCGCTTGATTATCTGGAGTGCGGGAGACCCGGTCTTCCGCACTCCGCCCGTTTTCGCGACCGGGCAGGGGACAACGCTTTCCCCGCCGCCTGCGTTTCAGCCATCCTGCCGGAAACGCAGGAAAATCCGGGGAGCTCTCCGCGGCAGAACGGCGACTCCCATGACGTCGCCGGAACATCGCCGGGATTCTTCCTTCGCCGCCCGCAGGCAAACGCCCGCCGGTGCGCAGGAATCCCCGCACGGCAAGAAGAACGCGCAGCCTGTGCCTCCGGCAGTGCTCCGAAGGCGAACGCCGCGCAGGCCAAGCCTCCGCCCGTGAGCGCGTCCGGCATCTGCCGCAGAAGCGAGCGCCGCAACGCGCCGACTTTGCCGCGCAACGAAGGATTCGGGCTTCGCCCCGCGCAGCGCGGCGAAGAAATGCGCAGGAAGGCATGCCCGAAACGCGCAGAGAGCCCGGTCAAGGCGCAAGGGACGGAGCCGACGCCCACAATCCGCCGCGCAGGAGCCCCGCAGAATTTCGGCCGAGGCCGAGGGGCAACATGTGTCATCCGCAGAAGCCGGGCGTCCACCCCGCTCGAACCGGGCATGAGCCCCCGCGCAGGATGACGAATATTTCTCAGGGCGCTTTGCATCGCCGCCCGCGCGGCCCTGCGGAAGAAGCACCCGTTGCCGGAACGCGGCCGACGAGAAGCGCCGGACGAAAGACCGGCTCCCCGGACAGCGCTCCCTTTCGGGAGCAGCCGTGCGGGACAAGCCTTCAGTGAGGAACCATGCAGCCTGCCTTCGACATTCAAAAAACGCAGCGCACGATTGTTGTCCGGGCCTCGGGCTCCTGGTCGAGGCAGGACGTGGCCGCCGCGCCCCGAACGCCCGAAGCCATGATTGCCGCCGCCCTCGACGCCTTCGACGACGCCGACGCCGTGCGTTTTCTTGCCGACGTTTCCGCCTGGGACAGCATGCTGCTTGCCGCCTTCAACGCCGTTGCGCAGAAGGCACGCGCCCGCGGCCTCGCCGTGGACGCCTCGGCCCTGCCGGACGGCATGGGCCCCATGCTCGACATGGCCCTCGCCGTGCCCCCCAGAGACGGCGGCGCACGGCAGCAGGAACCGGGGCTTCTGGAAATCATCGGCGAAAAAACTCTCGCCTGGCCCGGCATCACGCGCAGCGTGGTGGAATTCGTGGGCGAAGTTTCGCTCAGCATGGCGCGCTTCTTTTCCGGCCGCGCCTCGTGCAGTTCCCGCGATCTGTGGAACGTGCTGCGCGAATGCGGCGTGGACGCCCTGCCCATCGTCACGCTCACCAGCCTGCTGCTCGGCCTCATTCTCGCCTTCGTGAGCTCCATGCAGCTCAAGCTCTTCGGTGCGGAAATCTACGTGGCCTCGCTCGTGGGCGTTTCCATGGTGCGCGTCATGGGGCCGGTGCTCACGGGCATCGTGCTTTCGGGCCGCACGGGCGCGTCGTTTGCCGCCGTCATCGGCAGCATGCAGGTCAACGAAGAAGTGGACGCCCTCACCGGCTTCGGCATTTCTCCCGTCGATTTTCTCGTGCTGCCCCGCGTGCTCGGGCTGGCCGTCATGACGCCCCTGCTCACCCTCTACGCCGACATCGCAGGCATCGCAGGCGGATTCCTCGTGGGCGCGCTCATGCTCGACATCTCCCCCGCCGCCTACATCAGCAACACCCTCCAGTTCATGACCCTGGGCTACGTCTGGACCGGCCTTCTTCACGCCTTCGTGTTCGGCTTCATCATTTCCCTCTGCGGCTGCTATCAGGGCATGCGCTGCGGCCGCAACGCCTCCGCCGTGGGCCGCGCCACCACCGCCGCCGTGGTCAATTCCATCGTGGGCATCATCGTGGCCACGTCCGTCATCACCATCATCCTCACGGTGCTCGACATATGAACTTCGTTCCGGACAACAACGCCGCCGTCACCGCGCACAACGTCACCGTGGCCTACGGTTCCCGCGTCATCCAGAGCGGGCTCTCCTTCACCGTAAAAAAGGGCGACATCTTCATCATCATGGGCGGCTCGGGCTGCGGCAAAAGCTCCCTGCTGCGCGTGCTCATGGGCCTCACCCCTCCGGCCGAAGGCTCCGTGTTCTACGGCAAAACCGATTTCTGGGGCGCTCCCGCCGCCGAACGCGAAGCCGTCATGCGCCGCACCGGCGTCATGTTCCAGAGCGGCGCGCTCTGGACTTCCCGCACCCTCGCCGAAAACGTCGCCCTCCCCCTCGAATATTACACCAGCCTCTCCCCCCGCGACATCCGCGCCCTCGCCTCGTTCAAGCTCTCCCTCGTGGGACTCGCGGGCTTTGAAGACTTCTACCCCTCGGAAATAAGCGGCGGCATGAAAAAAAGAGCCGGTCTCGCCCGCGCCCTCGCCCTTGATCCCGACGTGGTCTATTTCGACGAACCTTCCGCCGGTCTTGATCCCGTAAGCGCGGCAAGACTCGACGAACTCATCCTGCAGCTTCGGGACACCCTGGGCATGACCATCATCGTGGTCACCCACGAACTGGCAAGCATCTTCGCCATCGCCAACAATTCCGTGTTCCTGGACGCCAAAACCAAAACCATGACCGCAAGCGGCGATCCGCACGAACTGCTCAAAAGCGGCCCCGACGAAGTGGTGGAATTTCTTACGCGCGGCAAGGGCCGCGTCCGCGGAGGAAATCAATGACGGAACGCAGCACTAAAACTTTCATCGGCGCCTTCGTGCTCGGCGCGCTGGCCCTGCTTGTAGGCTTCATCCTGCTCCTCGGCTCGGGCTCCTTCGGCAACAAGAATCCCACCTTCGTGCTCTACTTCAACACCTCGCTCAAAGGACTCATCCAGGGCTCGCCCGTGTACTTCAAGGGCATACGCATCGGCAAGGTGAACTCCATCCAGATTCGCCCCGAAATCGGCACCGCCAAGTTCTATACCCCCGTCATCATTGAAATCGAACGCGACAAGGCCATGGCCCTGCTCGAAGACGGCAGCGAAAAGGATCTCTTCGACGATCCCGACATCATGAACCGCCTCATCAAGGCCGGTCTGCGCGGCAAGCTCGGCATCACCAGCATTCTCACGGGGCAGCTCTGCGTCGAGCTCGACATCATGCGCAACGCCGATCCCGTGGACGTCGCCTCCCTCGCTCCCTACAAAGGCTCGCCCCAGATTCCCACGCAGCTCTCCTCCCTCGACGCCGCCCTCAGCACCCTTGAAAATATTCCCATTCAGGAAATTCTCTACGACGTCATAAGCAGCGTGAAAAGCATGAGCGAACAGCTCCGCGACATCGACGCCTCCGGCCTCGTGGCCAGCCTGCGCGAAACCAGCGACTCCATCCGCGAGGAAGTGCGCTCCTTCGGCGCGCTCAGACAAAGCGCCGACTCCACCATGAACGCCTACGCCTCCCTCGCAGGCTCCCTGAAAAAGGATATCCACAACACCCTCGCCGGCGTCAACGCCGCCCTCAGAAGCATCGACAGCCTCGCGTCTTCCTCCGAAGGCGTGGTCCTCGAAGCCCAGAACGCCATGAGAGGCCTGCGCCGCACCGCCGATACCGCAAACAGCCTCTTCAGCGAAGACTCCGCCCCCGTGCTCGAATTCAGCCAGACCATGCTCTCCCTCAGACGCGCCGCCCAGGCCCTCTCGGAACTCGCCACCCTGCTGGAAATCAAGCCCAACGCCCTCATCTTCGGGAGAAACAACTGATGAAACCCTTCCTCTGCGCCCTCGTCCTCGCCCTCGCACTTTCAGGATGCTCGCTCCCCGCGCAGCTCAAATCCTCCCCGACCGTGCGCTACTACGTGCTCTCTTCCCCCCTGCCCGCCTCCTCAGAGTCCGACACCGCCAGCATCGGCGTGCTCCCCGTCACCCTGCCAGGATACCTCACCAGACAACAAATCGTCCTGCGCGAGGCCGACGGCGTGAACATCACCATCCATGAATTCGACCGCTGGGGCGAAAGCCTCGGTCAGGGCGTCTCCCGCGTCCTCTGCGACGCCCTCGCCGTCCGCGGCGTCTCCGCCCTCCCCCTCCGTACCGGCGCCAAAGTCAACGATAAACTCATGCTCGACGTCCGCAGACTCGACGGCCCCCTGGGCGGCAACGTCACCCTCGACGTCGTCTGGAGACTCCAGAGAGACGGCTCCGTCCTCAACTCCGGCCACCTCGTCAAATCCAGACCCGCCGGCGACTCCATCCAGTCCATGGTCGAAGCCCAGTCCCTCCTCGTCCAGGACCTCGCTTCCCATATCGCCAACGCCCTCAAAAGATAGGAAAGGCAGAAAAGGCAAGAAGACAGAAAAGGCATCGGGGGAGATAATCTCCCCCGAACCCCCATAATTTGCGGGACGACCCCTTGCGGGGCCGTCCCGCAGCTTTTTGGGTGTACGTGAAGATTCCCCGTCGTCTGTCGGGTTCCGCACCGTCTGTCTGCGTTACCTCAGAACGGGGAAAAATATCTTCCGGTCCGCATTAGCGACCTTCGATGTCTACTCCCAATTCTCCAACATCTGGAAATCCTTTCCTTTGACACGACTGTCCGGCGCAGGCCGGACAGGAGTCGGCCACCGCAGGTGGGTCCGTGAGGACACACCTGCACTGCGTCCGCAGCCCGAGCAGCGCCCGCCGAGCACACCACCCCTCGCAGTCCCAGCCTTTCCGACCTCCCGCCCTCGCCCTTTGCCTCGGGCATAATCTTCCCGTTCACCCTGTCCTGCCGAAGCAGCTTTAGCTGCGAGGCAGAAACAGGGGGGCGCGGGGGGAATTATTTCCCCCGCATGCCTTTTCTGTCTTTCCTGCCTTTTCTGTCTTTCCTGTCTTTCCTGTCTTTCCTGTCTTTTCTGCCTTTTCTGCCTTTCCGGGGCAGCGGCTGGCTGTTATCCGAAGAGGAGGTGGGTGCCGTTGGCGAGGATTTCGTCTATTTCGTTATCGGAGAAGCGGGTGCGTTTCTGGAGGGCGTCGATTTCGTCCTGGGGGTCCATGATGGGGTAATCGGTGCCGAAGACGAGGCGGTCGCGGGGGTGTTTTTTCAGGATGGCCTTGAGGGTATCATCGGAGATTTCCTTCATGCAGGAGGAGGTATCCATCCAGACGTCGCGACCGGCGAGGGCGTCGAGGGCGTAGGACCACTGTCGGAAGCCGCCGAGGTGGGCGGCGACGACGTTGAGGTGAGGGAAGTCGTCGAGGATGGCGGCCATTTTATAGGGGCAGGAGGGATTTTTCTCGGGGGGGAGGCTGTCGCCTATGTGTATCATAAAGATAAAATCCCTCTGAGCTTCCTCGAAGATGGGGTAGAGGCGGGGATCATTGAGCCAGAAGTGCTGGAAATCCGGGTGGAGCTTGATGCCGTGGACGCCCATGGAGCGGAGCCAGTCGAGCTGCTGTTTCCAGTCCGTGCAGTCGGGGTGGATGGAACCGAAGGCGGTGATGCGCGGATAGTTGTGCTGGAGGTAGCCTGCGTAGGCGTTGCAGGGACGCACCTGGAGGGCGCTGGTGGCGGCGCAGAGGGCTATGCAGTGATCGATGCCCGCGCGGCCTGCGCGCAGGAGCAGGTCGTCCGGGGTGCCTTTGCAGTGACAGAAGAGCTTGTAGTGTTCCGCGAGCTTCATTTTCGCCTTTTCGGCGATGCGCGGATGAAAAACGTGGGTATGGCAATCGACGAACATGAGTGAACCTCATCGGCCGGGCGGGCCAAAAATGCAGCGGGAGAATGCGTTCGTCCGAGTTTGGGGAGGGAGCGCAAAAGCGCGGACGGGCCGCGGACGGACGTTATTTTCCGCACCGGCGGATGCTAGCCCAAGGCGGGAAGTCTGGCAAGTTCAGACGGTTCCAGGAGAAAAAAAGAGGGGCGCAACCCATTTCAATTCGGCACGATTCTTGCAGAAAAAAGCTCCCGGAGCGGAAAAACCGGCCTGCACATCATTGTCAAAGTCGGCAAGTGGCATTACAAATATAAAAAACGGCAGGGGCGACGCATCGTCGCCTGCGGAGCCTGCCGTTTCACCTGTGGCAGCCCGGCAAGCCGGGCCCTCTCCGTCACTTTGAGTGCGTCATCATAAGCAGCCATGGAGGCAGCTTTGAATCAGTTTTCCCGCAATATCCTGCTGTGGAGCATCATAGCCGTTGCCATGATCTCCCTGTTCAGCCTGTTCAACGAAAACGGCGGAACCCCGCAGAACTCCGCCGCCTACAGCACTTTCCTCTCGCAGGTCGACAACGG
>NZ_DBMAHT010000081.1:0-9023 GCF_057866825.1 Mailhella sp. | reverse complement strand
GGGAAAGATGGGGCGAACCCTTCGCCGTTCCCGATGACGACGCCGACATCCGATAGTCCAGCCGAGAGAGGAAAATCGCCCGTATTCACGGCCGAAAAAAGCTGCACGGAGCAACGACGCCATCACGCCCCTCAGCGCGCCGAACGGCACTGCACTTACCATTCCGGCAGAAAACGTGTTGAGATACGACAAAGCCCCGCCGTAACCCGACGGGGCTTTTCCTTTTCCTGCCGCGAACGCGCAGGAAAACCACAAAAAAACGTCCCTGCTGCCGAGGTTCTCATTGTTGCAGCAGGTCGGTCAAAGACCGAGCTGGGGAACTTTTTCGGAGGGAGCACACGCCGTCCCCCTTCAACAAAAGGAGCGTCTGCCTCTGCCGCAAACCTGCCGGAAGCTCGACGGATTAATGACTCGCGCGGGCGTTTTGCAGGGCTGCGTCGTACACCTCAAGCGACGAGGCAAGAAAATCCTCAAGACGCAGCCCGCCCTTGAAAATGCGGTCGAGACACACGCCTGCCAGCTTTTCGCGCCACGCCTTGTCCGTGGCCTGAATCATGCGTTCGGCCATGGCAGGCACATCCGCCGGAGCAAAGCAGTATTCCGCATCCAAAAGATCGGGCATCACGCCCGTGGTGGATGAAATGAGCGGCACGCCCGACGCCATGATTTCCAAGGCGGCTCTCGCAATGGCTTCCGAGCCCAGCGACGCCAGAATGCCGAAGTCGAGCGCGTTGATGACGGCTTCCGGCCTCTGCACCCGCCCCGTGACGGTCACGATTTCGCCGAGCTTTCCGAGGCCGTATTCCTCCGTCCAGCGAGCCACGTCCGCCGTGGTGAATTCCGAGTCGAAACCGATGACGAGAAAGCGGATCCGCCTCGCGTCCGGGGAAAGTTCCCGAGCTCTGGCCAGCGCGGCAAGCGTTTCCCGGATGCCCTTCACTTCATCCATGCGCCCGAGGAGCCCCATGACGATGTCGTCGTCGGCATAGCCGTACTGACGCCGCATTTCGGCTCCGGCCTGCCTGTCGGCATGAAAGCGCGCCGTGTCCACGCCGCCGAGTATGGTGTAGAGCCGGTCGGAGGGTACGCGCAGAACATCGGCAAAATGCCGGGTCATGAGGCTGTTGGTGGCAATGACGGCATCGGCGGCGCGGCAGTGCAGCCAGCGGTTGACCGCTCCGCCCCGCGGAAGACGCCGGTCTCCCCGGGTGCGCACCAGCGCATAGCCGCCTTTTCGCTTCAGCAGCGCCCACAGCACAAAGGCCTCGCCGCGATGACAGTTGACGACATCCGGCCTGAAATCGCGCACAAGCCCGTTCATGCCGCGCCAAAGTTCCACGATTTTGCCCGGCGTCTGCGAATTGAAGGGCAAGGCAACCGTGGGCAGGCCGAGCTCACGCGCCTTTTCCAAAGGCGGCGTGCCGGCAAGTCCGGCCACCAGGGATTCGTGACCGGCCTTCTGAAGACAATGCGCCAGCGTTACCCCATACCACGCCGTGGCGTTGTACCAGCGGACGTTCACCACCTGTATCGTGCGCATGACGCCTCCGCTCAGTCGTTGAAGAGCATGGAGGCAAACACCTGCGCCTCCTTGACGGCAAACGAAAGTCGCGCCGCCTCATTGGGAGAGTGGCAGTTTTCAAAAATAAGCGCCCACACGGCGGCGGGAATGCCGCGTTCCCGGAAATTGACCGCCACGGTGGAACCGCCTATGCCGCCGCAACGGCAGTCTCTGCCGAGCACTTCCTTCACGGCCTTCTTCAAACCGGCGACCACGGCGCTGTTTTCAGCCGTAGGCGCGGCGGCGGGCTCTTCCATAAATTTTTCCACGCGCACGGAAACGCCGTACTTTTCCGCCACCTTGTCGGCCAGAGCGCGGAAGGCGGAAAGCACTTCATCCAGCGAATAGCAGGGAAGCACGCGGCAGTCGATATAAAACACTTCCTTGCCGGGCATGGTGTTGACGTTGGGCACGTTGGCTTCGTGCTTCGTGGGCGTGAAGGTGGAGCGATCCGGCGCAAAAAGCGCATTTCGCGCGGTAAAGGTAGCTTCCACGTCTGCGGCTCCGAGAATCATGGCCGCGGCCGCCGCAAGCGCATTCTTTCCGTCGTCGGGGCGGGAGGCGTGGCACTGACGCCCTTCAACATCGACCCGCAGCCAGAGAATGCCCTTCTCCGCCGTTTCGATGAACGCGCCGTCAGGGCTGCCCGAATCGGGCACCAGCACAAGATCGTCGGCCGACACAAAGTCCGGCTTCTCGCGGAACACATGCTGAATGCCGTATGCATTGCCCGTTTCCTCGTCGGACACCAGAATAAGACCGAGGCCGAGATCAGGCACAATGCCGTTTTCCTTGAGCGCCGCGGCCAGCGCGCAGCCGCACGCCACGGCCTGCTGATTGTCTTCTACGCCTCGGCCGTAAATGAGGTCGGGATCATTTTCGTCGTGAACGACGGTCCAGGGATCGGAACGCCAGAGGCTTTCCTCTCCGGCGGGCACGACGTCCAGGTGGCCGAGTATCCACAGCGTCCGCTCGGAACGCCCGGGAACCCGAACGATAAGATTGGGGCGCTTTTTGGACGGCACTCTGTCGTCGGCGGCGTCCACATGTTCGATGTCGTCGATGCCGAAGGAGCGCAGCCATGTCTCAAGATATTCGGCCTTGCTCTGTTCGCCGTTGCCGCCGTTGTCGGGGCCGAGCCCGCGACGGGCCGTCATGGCGCTCTGCAGTTCAAACATGCGGTCGGCACAGCCGGAAAGCGAGGCAAGCAGCGTATGCTTTTCTTCCTGAGACATGATGATACTCCTTTTAAACACCTAACACCGGGCGCCGCAGAGCGGAACCCGGTGAAGGTCAAAAGAAAAACGGCAGAGAACAGACCTCCGCTCTGCAAAAGAAAGCGGAGCCTTTTCTTCTGCGGGACATCCCGTGCGGACGCCCGCGCCGATAAACCGCAATCCGGCCGGACGACCGGAAAACAGGGTACGGCTTAGTGACCCTTGGCGGCGCGCTTGGAGGCCTTCAGAGGGTTCACCTTGGCCTTGGCGGCGACTTCCACCTTGATGTGGGTAGCGAAGTTGCACTTGCCGGAAGTCCACTTCTTGGCGGGGATGGGGTAGCTCGCGCAGAACTGCTGGCCTTCGAATTCGCAGACGCGATCGCAGCCGCTGCAGTTTTCAACGATGGGCTGAACAGGAATGCCGTTCACTTCAACACCGGCTTCGGTCTTGACGGCGTTCTGAAGAACTTTGCTCATAGGAATCCTCCAAGTAATTCCCCGCCGGTGGCGGGGCTGGTTAGCGCAATAGGAACTCGAATAATTGTCCTGTAATCGCCGTTCTGTCAAGCCCCAATTGCCGGAAGGTCAAAAACCGGGTAATCCTTGCCAGAACATGCGCTTCCATAGTATCTTGCGCCCGACAGCAAAAGGAGTACGCCCATGCCTCGTTTCCGTTCCCTGAAAAACAGCCTGCGCGCCTGGCTGCGCGACGACAAGTGGTCGAAAGATCAGCCTCTTCCCAAAGAATGCGAAGAAGAAAACGTCAGTCCGCTTTCTCTGGCCAACGCCCTGTTCGCCTGCCTGCCCGAAGGCGGCGACATGACCGAGCGCGCGGCCTTTGCCATGGGCGGCGTGATGGCCAGAGTCTATGCCGATTCTCCCGAAGACGCCAAGAACATCGTGCGCCGCTTCATGTGGCACATGAATGAGGAATCGGGAAACATCGGCTGGGGCATTCCCGAAGCCTTCGGAGAAACGCTGGCTCAGTGCCCGCCTCTGGCCGACACCTTCCGCCGCGTACTGCTCCACTACATCTACGACGCCCCGGAAGAAAAGAGCACCGGTTTCTGCGATCACGCGCCGCTGCGCATTTCCTGCTATCGCGCCATAGCCCGTCTGCTGGAAGCCCGCCCCGACTTCGTGAACGAAGCCATGCCGCTGCTTCGTCTTTCCGCGCAGAACGAAACCGACGACGCCTGCCGCGAGGCCGCCACAAAGCTCGTGCGCAAGTACATGCTTACGGCGCTCTAGGCCCGTCTGCCGCAGGATTCCCCTGCTCTCTGCGCCTCTGAACTCTCCCGGCCGGACGAACACATTCCGGGAAGCGTCGGCTGCGCCGAAATGAGACTGACGGACCCTTTTTCGCAGCCGGTCGGCAGACAGCCCTGCTCAGAAGTTCTGATAAAGACGGAGCAGCACATAAAAAAGTGACAAAAAAAGGCGCGGGATTGCTCTCGCGCCTTTTGACGGTCATGACGACGGGACTACAGAATAAGTCCGGATCCGCCGTTCTGCTGGGGATTGGGATTCAGTCCGCCGGAAGAGAGCGACAGATTGGAGCAGGCCTCCAGATACTTGTCCTGCACTTCCTGCGGAGTGTGCGAGTATTCGAAGAGAAAATGCTTGCCGTCGATGCGGCCGTTGAATTCCTGGTCGAAGGGATAACCGTAGGGCAGCATCATGAGCTGGACGCCCTGCTGGGTGGGAACAGTCTGCATGATGGCGACGTCGGTGAGAGCATTGGCTTCGGCGTCGAACTTGCCGATGATGAGCTCACCGGTCACGATTTTTACAAGACGGATATCATAGGCCATGATAAGACTCCTTGAATGTTGTGGTAGATAAGTAGGAAATACCGGCACTCTTGTCAAGTCGGAACGGGGCTATTGCCAATCGGGGAATGAGAGCCTATTTCTTTCCCACATGAGGAGTTTAAACATGTACAACAGGACAGCTTTTTCCCCCGACACGCTGAAGCGCCTTTCGGAGCTTGAGGAGCGTCTCCAGTATCGTTTTCACGACATTTCGCTGCTGGCTACGGCGCTGACCCACAGTTCATGGGCCAACGAGCACAACACCGTTCACAACGAACGGCTGGAATTTCTGGGCGACGCCGTACTGGAAGTGAATGTCTCCTATGAAATCTATAAGCGCTTTCCCCAAGAAAGAGAAGGCGGCATGACCCGGCTGCGTTCCCGTCTGGTGAGCGAAGGCAAGCTGGCCGAACTGGCCCGCAGTCTCCATCTCGGCGAAGCCCTGTTCATGGGCCGCGGTGAAGAGGCGCAGGGCGGCAGAGAACGCGCGGCGCTCATCGCCGACGCCATGGAAGCCGTGCTCGGCGCCGTGTATCTCGACGGCGGACACGAAGAGGCCTCGGCCCTCATCCACCGGCTCTACGCCAACCGCTGGCCGGAACCCGGCACCGACCGCAAGAGCAAGGACTACAAGACCCGTCTTCAGGAAGCCACGCAGTCCATACTCCATTCCCTGCCCGTGTACCTGCCCCTTTCCAGCAGCGGCCCCGAACACGCCAAGACCTTCCGCGTGCAGCTTGAACTTTCCGACGGGCGCAGCTTCGTGGCCGAAGGAGGCAGCCTCAAGCGCGCCGAACAGGAAGCCGCACGCCTCGCCCTCGAAGCTCTGGGCATCCGCGAATAATCGTTTTTCCGGCCGACGCAGAGGACAACTATGTCCTCTTGCGTTTTTTTCATCCTTTCTTTATTCTAACAGCGTTCGATTCCCTCAGGGTGTCTTGTATGAATACAAGGTCGACCTTGGCTCACATTGGTCTTGATATCGGCTCCACCACCGTGAAGCTTGTTGTCCTGGACCCGTCTACCCGTGTGCTCTACGCACGCTACCAGCGCCACATGTCCGACGTTCGGGCAACGGTGGCCCAGCTTTTCCACGAAGCGCTCGCCGACGGCGGGCTCTCCGGTCATACCTTCACGCTGGCCGCCACGGGTTCTGGAGCCATCTCCCTCACCGAAGAACTCGGCATTCCCTTTGTTCAGGAAGTCATCGCCTCGGCGGAAAGCATCCGCAGGCGCATTCCCGACGTGGACGTTACCATAGAACTCGGCGGCGAAGACGCGAAAATCACGTTCTTCACCGGCGGCGTGGAACAGCGCATGAACGAAACCTGCGCCGGAGGCACGGGTGCGTTCATCGATCAGATGGCGGCCTTCCTCAACACCGACGCCGCGGGCCTCAACGAGCTCGCCTCCCGCTACCGCACCATCTATCCCATCGCCTCCCGCTGCGGCGTGTTCGCCAAAACGGACATTCTTCCGCTGCTCAACGAAGGCTGCGCCAGAGAAGACATTGCCGCCTCCATTTTCCAGGCCGTGGTGGAACAGGCCGTCAGCGGTCTGGCCTGCGGCCGCGCCATCGAGGGCAAGGTCGCCTTCCTCGGCGGGCCTCTCGCTTTTCTGAGCAGCCTGCGTCAGCGCTTCGTGGAAACGCTGGCCCTGTCCAAGGAAAACGCCATATTCCCCGAATACGCCGAATATTTCGTCGCCATGGGGACGGCCATGTATTCCGTTTCTCAGCACGAGCTTCCCGGCAACGAGCAGCAGGTTGGAGAGCGTGTGTGGACAGCCGAAGAGCTGTCGGCTCTTGCTGAAAAACTCACCAGCGGCGATCACAAGCCGGATGTCGTGTCCCTGCCGCCCCTTTTCCGCAACGAAGAGGAACTGCAGGCCTTCCGCAAACGGCACAATTCCCACACCGCAACCTGGGCGGACATCAATTCCCTTTCCGGCACGAAGGAAGCGCCCGCTCCCGTCTATCTCGGCATCGACGCCGGATCCACCACCATCAAGTCCGTGCTGGTGGACGCCGAAGGCCGCATCCTTCATCAGTCCTATGCGCCGAGTCAGGGCAGACCCCTCGAAGCCGCGGTGCAGATTCTCAAAGACGTCTATGACATTCTGCCGCCTTATGCACGCATTGCCGCCGCGGGCGTGACCGGCTACGGCGGCGGTCTGCTGCGGGCCGGACTCCATGCCGACGTGGACGAAGTGGAAACCCTGGCCCACTGCAAGGCGGCGCAGTTCTTCCTGCCGAACGTGACCTTCGTGCTCGACATCGGCGGACAGGACATCAAGTGCCTCCACGTCAAGGACGGCATGGTGGACCGCATTCAGCTCAACGAAGCGTGTTCCGCCGGCTGCGGTTCTTTCATCGAGACCTTTGCCAAGTCGCTCGGCATGGATCTCCCCTCATTCGTGGACGAAGCGCTGCACGCCGAAAATCCCGTGGATCTCGGCACCCGCTGCACCGTGTTCATGAATTCGCGCGTCAAGCAGGCGCAGAAGGAAGGAAGATCGGTCGGCGACATTGCGGCGGGACTCTCCTATTCCGTGGTCAAGAACGCCCTCTACAAGGTCATCAAGATTTCCAGCCCGGAAGAGCTCGGCGAATACGTCATTGCCCAGGGCGGCTCCTTCAAGAACGACGCCCTGCTTCGTGCTCTGGAACTCAGTCTCGGCCGCGAAGTGCTGCGGCTCGACATTGCCGGTCTCATGGGCGCGTTCGGTGCGGCGCTCATCGCCAGGGAAAACGAGTCCCCCGCCGGCTCCACGCTGCTCTCGCGCGAAGAGCTGGCCGCCTTCCATGCCGAAAGAAGCGTCACCCGCTGCAAGGGCTGCTCCAACCACTGCCTGCTCACCGTGAACCGCTTTTCCGACGGCTCCCGCTTCGTCTCCGGCAACCGCTGCGAGCGCGGCGCAGGCAAGAGCGCTTCCGACGAAAGCATGCCCAACCTCTTCGACTACAAGTACAAGAGGCTGTTCGATCACTACGTGCCGCTCACCCCGGACAAGGCTCCCCGCGGCAGCATAGGCATTCCCCGCGTGCTGAACATGTACGAGGATTATCCCCTCTGGTTCACCCTGTTCACGAAGCTGGGCTTCCGCGTGGTGCTTTCCGCGCCGTCCTCCAAAAAAATGTACGCCCGCGGCATGGCCACCATTCCGTCGCAGACGGTGTGCTATCCGGCCAAGCTCAGCCACGGCCACATCATGGATCTCATCCAGAAGGGCGTGAACCGCATTTTCTATCCGTGCATCGCCTTTGAGCGCAAGGAATTCCTCACGCAGGACAACCGCTACAACTGCCCCGTGGTGGGCGGTTACCCGGAACTGCTGAAGAACAATGTGGAAAAACTGCGCGAACAGGGCGTGGAACTCATCTGCCCCTTCCTGCCCGTGGAGCTCGACGGTCTGCTCAACATGCTCCTGCCGCTCGATCTCTTCCGCAACATTCCCCGCGCGGAAATTCAGGAAGCTCTTGAAGACGCCTTCCGCGAAAAGAAAAAGTTCAAGGACGACTTGAAGAAAAAGGGCGCGGAAGTGCTCGACTTCCTCAAGAAGACCGGCAAGATGGGCATCATTCTGGCCGGTCATCCCTATCATGTCGATCCCGAAGTGCATCACGGCATTCCCGATCTCATCACGGCGTCCGGTCTCGCGGTGCTCACCGAGGATTCCGTGGCCCATCTCATGCCCGATCCCGGCAAGCTGAGAGTGGTCGATCAGTGGACCTTCCACGCCAGACTCTACCGCGCGGCCGCCTATGCCGCGCAGTCGGATCAGGTATCGCTGGTGCAGCTCGTGTCGTTCGGCTGCGGTCTCGACGCCGTTACCGCCGATCAGGTGGAGGAAATTCTCTCCGCTTCCGGCAGGCTCTACACGCAGATAAAAATCGACGAAGGCGCCAACCTCGGCGCGGCGCGCATACGCGTGCGCTCTCTGCTCGCCACCATGAAGGAACGCAGAAACAATCGTGCGCAGAAGGCCCTGCCCGAGTTCGCCACCCTGCTCCCCATGGCTCCCGAGGAGGAAGACACCTGGATGCCCCCGGACTTTACGGAAGAGATGCGGGAAACCCACACCATTCTCATTCCGCAGATGTCGCCCATCCACTTCCAGTTCCTGCCCTCCATGCTCAAGGCCTGCGGCTACAAGGCGGAACTTCTGCAGTCCGTGTCCCGCGAGGCCGTGGAAGAAGGACTCCGGCACGTGAACAACGACGCCTGCTATCCCGCCATCACGGTCATCGGACAGCTGCTCTACGCCATTCAAAGCGGCAAGTACGACAGAAAGCACATCGCGCTCATCATCTCCCAGACCGGCGGCGGATGCCGAGCCACCAACTACATCGGCTTCCTCTACAAGGCGCTCAAGGAATGCGGTCTCACCGACATTCCGGTGATATCGTTCAACCTTTCCGGGCTCGGAC
>NZ_DBMAHT010000080.1:0-9045 GCF_057866825.1 Mailhella sp. | reverse complement strand
CCTAAGGCTCCGCCCCGAAAGCGCTCCCTACACGCCGGAGGGCGAAGCCTAAACGCTCGGCGCTGCCGGAAACGACACGGGAAAACGCCGCTCGAAGCGCTCCAGCACGTCCACAAGCGGCGCGTCCAGATACGAGAGCGCCTGCGCCCGAAGGTCGGCAGGCACGCCGAACCTCGCTTCCGCCATGCTGCCCGCCATGGCGGCGATGGTATCGCTGTCTCCGCCGAGGGAAACGGCGTTGCGCACCGCGTCCTCCACGCTGTCCGCTTCCAGAAACGCCTCAATGGCCTGCGGCACGGAGCCCTGACAGCTGACGTCGAATCCATAGTCATCCCGAATCTCATCCAGAGTGAAATCGAGCCTGTACCAGGATTCCTCCACTATTTTGCGTATGGCCCCGGAACTTTCGCCCTTTCCGGCATACCAGATGACCGCCGTCACGGCCTCGGCCCCTCGCAGGCCCTCCGGATGATCGTGCGTCACGCGGGTAACCCGATCGGCCATGTCCAGCGCGTCCTCCAGCGAAACGGCCGCCCACGCGCACGGGCTCACCCTCATGCCCGAACCGTTGCCGAAGCTCCCGTAGGGCTGCGGATGATCGCTCATGAGCCAGCGGGAAAAGCGACCGCCGTAACAGCCGCGCGCCCAGCGTCTGCCGAAAGCCTGCATGGACTCCACGGCATGACGCGAAAGACTTTCCCTGTCTCCGTCGCTTTTCAGCAATGCGTCGGCCACGGCCAGCGTCATCACGCTGTCGTCCGTCACGCGGCATTCCGGCGTCAGAAGCTGAAAATTCTTGCTCTTGCAGTTGTGCCATTCAAAGCGGGATCCCACAATATCGCCGATAATCGCTCCGATCATGCTCTCGTGCTCCTTGTTTCCGGCAAAACGCCCCTCACAAACAAAAACGCAGACGCCGCAGGCCAGCCAGCCCGCGCCGACTCTCCTACCTTCGCAGTATCCGTCAGACGCGAGCGATTGACAAGGCGCACGCCTTCTTTTAGACTCCATCCACAACCTATTTCAGGAGAACGCCATGCGACGCCACGACAGAGAATGCTGCGAACAGAGCTTTTTCACCGATCTGCTTGATCGGGCCGACGTCATGACTCTGGCCTTTCACGCCGGAGAATTTCCGTACGTCATTCCGGTCAACTTTGTGTACATGAACAACGCCATCTATGTTCACTGCGCCACGGAAGGCCGCAAGCTGGACTGCCTCATGAAGAACCCCGGCACGGGCTTTTCCGTGCATGAAGTTCTCGACATCGACAGGGAACAGGCGACGACCCGATATCTGAGCCTTTACGGCGAAGGCCGCGCCGCCCTTGTTGAAGACGACGAGGAAAAACAGGCGGCTCTGGCTGCTCTGGCCAAAAAATATCGGAGCCGCTGCACGCTGCCCGTTCCCGCGGACATGCTGTCGCGCACCGCCGTAATCAAAATCAGCATCGTTTCCATGAACGGCAAGAAAAATCTTCCCCCGGAACACGCCGACTGAACGCATCAGACAACGATCTTTGCAAAACGAACGTCGACGATTCGCGCATCCTGTTTGCAAAAATCGTCATGAACACAACGCGTTGCACAGGCGGCGTTTCCGGCAGGCCGCGGCGTCCTACGCGGCCCAAGACGAAGAAACGCCGCCTGTATCTTTCTTGTGCCGCAGCGGCAACGCCGCCGCACTCTACGCCTGGCCGCACAGCGCCTGCATGAGCTCGGTCACCTTGGCGCGCAGCGCCCGACCGGCTTCCGTGTCGGCCACGGAGCCGTCCTCCGCAAAGGCGTCGGAATAGGCGTTGGAAAAAATTTCCGGCTTGTTCAGCACGCGCAGGTCAAGATATACGCACGTCTGACGCAGATGATACTGCGCCCGGGACGTGCCCATGCCGCCGCCGGCTCCCATCAGGGCCGCCTTTTTTCCGGCCATGATGTTTCCTTTCTCCCGGGAAGCCCAGTCCAGCGCATTCTTCAGCGCCGGGGCCACGGAATAGTTGTACTCCGGCACGGCCAGCACAAAGCCGTCCGCCTGCTTCACCTGGTCGATGAACGCATTGACGGCCGGAGTTTTTTCCCTGTCTTCCGCATAGAAGGGAAGCTCTGAAATATCGGCAATCTCCAGCGTTGCGCCTTCCGGCATGACCTGCTTAGCGCAGCGCAGCAGCCCCATGTTGCGGGAAGACGCCCGGAGGCTTCCACAGATACCGTGAAATCTTTTTTCAGACATATGTTCCTCCTGAAAGGTTCTGCTTCCATATAGCTCCGAAAAAAGCGGAAAAGCAATGATCTCTGCCGAGCGTCGACATGCTCCGGCATCCCTGCCCGGCGCAGCGGCGTCTTGACGGAAACAGGATTATGGCTCTATGTGCAAATCATGCTGCGCCATGCGCGCCCGATCACAAGACGCGCGTCCGAGGCCGCTCCACCTGAACTCAGAGGAATTCGCCTTCATGAACGCTCCCGAACCGCACGACTCTCTTTTCTCCGACGCCTGTGAACAAAAACGTCAGGAACCTACGCCGCCCTGCCTGCGCGGTTCCCTGCTCGGCATCAACTACGGCATGCCTGCCCGTCTCATGGCGGCCGGCAAAGAACGGGAAGCCGCTCTGGCCCTGCGGAAAGAAACGCCATTCGGAGGCATCCTCGCCGCGCTCGGCGATCCCGGCGCTCAGGCGAGCTGTCCCAAGGGAAGCGACCAACCGTTCATCGCCCGCATGCTGAAGCATCTTTCAGAACACTACGGCGACATACTGTTCCAGCCTCTCTCCATGCCCTTTTCTGGAACGCGCGCCGTCGTCATAGGCTCCGGCCCCGCAGGTCTTCAGGCAGCCTGGACGCTGCGCGAACAGGGGTGCGCCGTCGTCGTGCTCGAAGCCGCGTCTTCGGCCGGAGTCACACTGCTCCACGCCCCCGTGCAGGAATCAAGCTCGGCTCCGGCTGCGCCTTCTCCCGCGGTTCCCGCAGACATCGTGGAGCGCACCCTGACCATGCTCTCCCGCTCGGGCATCGAATTTCGCTGCGCCTCCCCTGTGGGACAGGCCGAACTCAGCAAGCTCCGCAACAGCTTCGACCTCGTCTTCTGCACCTGCGGCAAGGGAGCCGTACTGCCCGCAGACGCCGAAGGCCGCGTTGAAGGGAATCTTTTTGCCGCAGGAACCTGCGTGAAAAACCAGAAGGGCCTGGGCGCGCTGCAGTCCATGGCTGCGGCCAGAAAGGCCGCACTGGCCGCTGGCTCCGCGATCGGAGAAAACGAAGCGTCTTCCGTTCAAACCAAAGATTCGGCGTCATCCCTTGCCGGGAAAGCATGCTCCCCGGAAAACGCCTCCGCACAGGAGCTCCGGCCCAGGGAAGAGGCAGAGTCCTCTCTCCGCCGCGGGGCACAGCAATGCCTCTCCTGCCTTCAAACAGTATGACTCCCCGCCCCGTGACGCCCGGCCGGCTTCCCGGCAAAGAACTTTCGGTTTGTACGCCGCGCCTTTGTCTTTTTACGCAAAGTTTCAATTAACGCTTGACAATCCCGGCCGGCTTTTCTAGAGTCTGTCCCGTTGGCGCGAGGCCAGCATGTGGGGATGTAGCTCAGCTGGGAGAGCATTGCCTTCGCAAGGCAGGGGTCGAGAGTTCAAATCTCTTCATCTCCACCACCATGACGATCAGCGGTCGGACAATGTCCGACCGCTTTTTTTATTTTCCCCTTTTCGTGCTTTATTTTCCCCTGCCCCCTTGGGGAACGATATCCCCACGGCTCATCCACAAACTCCATTCGGCCGCCGTCAGCCCTTTACCAGAAGAAACAACGCTTCCTTCCTGCGGACGTCCGAGCACAAAAGAAACGCCGGAACGCATGCCCGGCAGCCCCTGTGCTTCGCCTCTTCGTCCGCCCTTCTCTTGCCGACGCCTGCCCCGCACGCGCTCAGCATGGCCGAGGCCATCCGATCCCATCGCGCCCTCCGCCCATGCATAAAGTCCGCGGGGCGAGCCTTCCCTCTCCCCCCTGCCCCCGACGCTGTTATTTCAGCCGTCACGTCCCGGCAGACGGCCTTTTCCCGCATCTTCCCGACTTGTCCCCGTCAGCGCCGAGCCTGCCGCACTGCGCCGAGGCTTCCAATTCCTCCCGTTCGGAACATTCCCGTTCCATGACTCCCCCAACAGAGACGAAGTTCCCTCGCCTAAAAAGGCATCGCAAAAATTTTTTTTGCTGAATCTTCCCGCCAGAACAGGTCAGCAGACCGCAGACGTCTTTTCTCAAAAAGCCCTGCTGCACAAGCGATGTCAGACGTTGCAGCAAAACGCCCGCCGCAGAAAAGGACACAGAACATGGAAGAATATCCCCGGGTTAAAAAATGAAAACAGACAACAAATGTTGACATCAGACATCAGAGCGGTTACATCAGAACCGTTCCGGGAAAGCCGTTCCCCGAAACGAAAATGAAAACACAGGAGAAGGTCATGTCTCATTACAATATGTTTCTTCCGAACTACTCCATCGGTTCCGACTGCTACAACGAAATAGCTCACGTCACCCGCCATTACGGCAACACTGCCGTGGTCATCGGCGGCAAAACGGCCATGTCCAAGGCCCATGACGCCCTGCTGAAGGCCGTGGAAGGAACCCATGTGACCATTACCGACTTTGTCTGGTTCGGCGGCGACTCCACCTACGAGAACGGCAAAATGCTCATGGAAACCGAATCCGTCAAAAACGCCGACATGATCTTTGCCGTCGGCGGCGGCCGCGCCTGCGATACCGGCAAGTACGTGGCCAACGAACTCGACAAGCCGCTCTTCTGCTTCCCCACCGTGGCCAGCAACTGCGCCTCCGTCACGTCCATCTGCGTGATCTACAATCCCGACGGCAGCTTCCGTGAATACTACTATCCCAAGATGGCGAATCACACCTTCATCAATTCCGACATCATCGCCGATTCGCCCTATCAGCTTCTCTGGGCCGGCATCGGCGACGCGCTTTCCAAGGAATGCGAAGCCGTGTTCTCCAGCAAGGGCGTGGAACTGAGCCACACGCCGCTCATGGGCGTGCAGCTCTCCCATGTGTGCACGAGCCCGCTGATCCGCTTCGGCGCCAAAGCCCTCGAAGCCTGCCGCAACAAGAAGCCTTCCCACGAACTGGAGCAGGTAACGCTGGACATCATCATTTCCACGGGTATAGTTTCCAACATGACCACGCATACGCCCGAGTACTATTACAACTCTTCTCTGGCGCATTGCGTCTATTACGGCGCCACCGTAACGAAGAACGGACACAAGCACCTGCACGGCGAAATCGTCGCGCTGGGCGTTCTGTGCCTGCTCACCTTTGACAAGAAGTATGAAGAGCGCGACGCCATCATGGCCTTCAACGCCAGCATGGGCTTCCCGGTGTGCTTCGACGACGTGGAAATCGACGAAAGCGAATTTGAAGCCATGGGCGAAAAGGTGGTGACTTCCACCGAATGGGCCTATCGTCCGAAGGGCGTGACGCTGGAAGCCTTCATCGAAAGCATGAGGGAACAGAACCGCTGCGGCCGGGAGTACAAGAAGAATCACTGATACCCCGGCAGCCTCTGCCTGCCCCTCATGAACACGCGCCTCGCGGCGCAGGCGAAAACGACCGGAGACGGAATCATGCCGTCCGTCCGGCCGTTTTCGCAAAGACCGAGCGGAAACGCTCTTGCCGGAGCTTATCTTGAAAAAAACAGAACGACTGTCCGACAGAGTGGCTGAAAGCATTCTGTCCATGATTACCGTGGACAGAACCCTCAAGCCGGGCGACAAGCTGCCCAATGAACTGGAACTCGCCAGCCAACTCGGCGTGAGCCGCATCACTCTGCGGGAGGGCATACGCATGCTCGCCGCCCGCAACGTTCTGGAAATACGACGAGGCCGAGGCACCTACGTGCGCGAAGACTTCAAGGAACGCTCGTTCCGCGAACTGCACGACGTTCCGACCGCCGAAGGCAGCGCCGAATCCGTGTATGAAATGCGCATGATCTTTGAACCCGAGGTCGCCTACTACGCCACGCTCCGCGCCACGGAAAGCGAAATGATGCACATCTGCGAGCTCGCCAAGCGCATCGCCTCCGGCGATCCCGAGGATCCGCGCCTTCTGGAAGACGAAAAAACCTTCCATCGCGCCATCGCCCGGGCCACGCACAACGAATTCATGAACCGGCTCATGCCCGTGCTCCAGGAAGCCTTCGAGCAGGCCATGGACCTCGCCCCCCGTCATCCCGAAGCCCTGCACCGCAGCCGCTACGATCATCAGCTCATTCTCGACTTCATGGTCAGCAGAAACGCCGAAGGCGCGCGCAGCGCCATGAAGATACACATTCTTCACATCATGGATGCCCTGAACCTGACGCCGACAAGAACCGGCGAATAATAAAAAATCCCCGCTTCGACGCCTTTGACGAAGCGGGGATTTTTTATGCGCTCTGCCTCACCGGCAAAACGTTTGTCCTTACAGATTGGCTTTGAAGAACGCCTCTATCTTGTCGAAGGGAATGATGTCCGTTCTGTCGTACAGATCAACGTGGCTCGCGCCGGGAATAATCATCAGTTCCTTGTTGTCGCCCTTGAGCTTCTTGAAGGCGTCTTCGCTGAAATAGCGCGAATGCGCCTTTTCGCCGTGAATGAGCAGCACGGCGCTGCGTATTTCACCCGCATAGCTCAGCAGAGGCATGTTCATGAACGACAGAGAAGAGGTCGCGTTCCATGCGCCGTTGGAGTTGACGGAGCGGGGATGGAATCCGCGCGGCGTCTTGTAGTAGTTGAAGTAATCCTTCACGAACTGCGGCTCGTCGCCCTTGAGGGCGTCGGGCAGTCTGTTCTGCGAGGGCGCTATCTTGCCGGAACGGGCGTCCTGCGTGCGCTGCGCGTTGAGCTGACGGCGCAGTTCATAGCGGGCGTCGGCGTCCATGGAATCAAAATAGCCGTTGGCCGTGACGCGGCTCATGTCGTACATGGTGGATGCCACGGTGGCCTTGATGCGCGTATCCATGGCCGCGGCGTTGAGGCCCATGCCGCCGAAGCCGCAGATGCCGATGATGCCGATGCGTTCCGCGTCCACGTTGTCCAGGGTGGTCAGAAAATCCACTGCCGCGCTGAAATCTTCGGTATTGATGTCGGGAGACGCCACGTTGCGCGGTTCGCCGCCGCTCTCTCCGGTGTAGGAAGGATCAAAGGCCAGCGTCAGAAAGCCTCTTTCGGCCATGGTCTGCGCGTACAGACCGGACGCCTGTTCCTTCACGGCGCCGAACGGGCCGCTCACCGCAATGGCCGCAAGCTTGCCGCTTGTCTGCTTCGGAATGTAGAGATCGCCGACCAGCGTGATTCCGTAACGATTGACGAAGGTCACCTTTTTGTGATCGACCTTGCTGCTTTGGGGAAACGTCTTGTCCCACTTCTGTTCCAGCGTCATTGTCTTACCCTCCCCGGCAGTGCTGCCGGCAAACGCCTGTTCCTGAGCCATCATCGAAGATCCGGCAAACGCCGTAATGCCGATAATCGCGCTCATGGCCACGCTGCTTACTTTTTTCATATGGCATTCTCCCCGGGCGCAGGCCCGACTTCATGAGGATGTTCACATCTGTTGCTTCTCTGATAAAGAAAACGCCCATGTATAGCAAATACTTATATCAAATATTATACTATGCCTGAAAGGCATGACAATCTGCTGTACGACACGCCTGTGCACGCCCCACTGCCCGCCTGGACGCAAGCTCCGGCAAGAATCTCCCGCCGAAATGCGGGAAGCGGCGACCGGTCAGAATCGTTCCCGCCGCCGGCATGTGGGACGAAGCCGCCTCAAGTCAGGCAAACCTCGCCAGCCGCCCATCGCCCCCCCCGATCGACGAACTCGGCCCTTCCCACGATGCGTCCGGCGCTCTCCTCTTCGAACCGGCTCGCGATGCGGGCGAACACAGTACATAATTGCATCGCTGTCTGTGACGTCGCGCGTCTTTACAAGGACGCATGCGGTACGCGACACCAACGCAATGTTTCTTTAGAAGACTTTATTTGTCATTTATATCACAAAATATCTTCTGTTCGACACTGTTTGTAAAAGTATTCTCATATTGCTTCTGCTCTTGAACATTTTCAGGTATGCGGATACTCTGGGCCATCTTTTTCCCAGGAAATCTCAAGAGCGGCTGACTATGAACAACAGGACTTTGTGGCGCGAGGCCATGGCATACCTCGACGGCAGGCAGGCGGAAATGCTCCAGCTTCTGAAAAGGCTGGTGGAAATGGAAACTCCCTCCGCCGACAAGGACGCCGTCAGCCGCCTGGCCCGCCATCTCGACACCTACTGCGACGCCATGGACATGGCGTGCCGCAAAACGCACTACGACGGAGCCGGCGACGCCCTGACGGCCTGCACACGGCAGGGAACGCAGCGTCCCATTGCGCTGATTGCCCATATGGACACGGTGCATCCTGCGGGAAGCTGGCCCGAACTGTTCCGGCAGGACGGCGACAAGCTGTACGGCCCGGGCGTTTTCGACTGCAAGGGCGGCATCGTCATTGCGCTCTTTGCCGTCAAGGCCCTCAGAGCCTGCCGCTACCATGACCGCCAGATCAAGCTGATCCTTTCCAGCGACGAGGAAAGCGGACACATGCTGTCCGGCGGCCTCGGCGGGCAGCTTTTCGAGCAGGAATGCGCAGACTGCGCGTTTGCCTTCAACTGCGAGAGCGGCTCCATGAACAATGAGGTCGTCACACAGCGCAAGGGCGGAGCCGTGATCCGCATCGACGTGAAAGGCATAGCCGCCCACGCGGGACGCAATCCCGAAATGGGCGCGAGCGCCATACGCACGGCGGCGCGTCTGGTGGAAAGTCTGGAAGCGCTGACCACCCCGGACGGCAATTTGTTCAACTGCGGCAAAATTACGGGCGGCACGGGCTCCAACATCATTCCCGACAGCTGCTCCATCTCTCTCGGCCTGCGCTACCTGTCCAATGCCGACTACGAAGACGCCCTGAAAAACCTTGAGCGCCTGTGCGCCCAAACGCCTCTGCCCGGCACCTCGGCCTCCTTCACGGTGCTCG
>NZ_DBMAHT010000079.1:4283-9166 GCF_057866825.1 Mailhella sp. | reverse complement strand
AAGGGAAAGAGGTGCCCACGAAAAGGTCGAGCTTCTGGAAGTGACTTTTCTTCGCGAGCGCAAGGGCAAGCCCCCAAAGATTGCCTCCGGGCGGTTCCCGGCGGTGCCTTCTTCTGCGCTGAAAAGGAAAGGTCTCTCGGAAATTCTCTTCCTCCATGCCGGCGGGAAGGGGGGGAAAAACCGCATGCAGGCAGAGAGGTGCTGCGTTATTTTTGCGCGCGGACAAGAGAGAGGCTGCGCCGCCACGCTTTCGCCGCCCACAATCAGTCCTCCGCGCGGGCAGGGAAGAGGGTGACGATGAGGATATTCTTTCCGGGCGGCGGCCCTCTGCGTCGGTTTCCACCGGCGGACGGGGTAGAAAAGCAGGCGCGCATCGCAGAATTCGGCAACAATGTTGAAGCTCTGCGGAAAGTGCGGGACTCAGCGCAAGGCGATGTTTTGCCTACCCGGACTCGTCTGGAAAAACTGTTGAAGAGCGTTGTATAATCTGATAGTCTCGTCAGAATGTGAAGAGTGTCTTGCGGGAGCGCGAGCGTTGTTGCGTTCGCGGCCCGAGGCGCGGCCCTGTCATGGAGCGTGACGCGGGCGCGCGGTATGTGTTGCGCTTCCTTCGGGGAGCGCCTAGCTTTCTGTGGGGGATTTATGGAACCTTATTATGCTGGCTGGATGTCGCTTCTGCCTCCCGTCACGGCCATTGTGCTTGCGCTCATTACCAAGGAAGTTATTTCTTCTCTGCTCATAGGCATCTTGACCGGCACGTTCATCTATTCCGTGGGCACCGGAGCCGATTTCGTGATCATGAACACCATCGAGTCGGCCTTTGCCATCATGGGCAAGCGTCTCAACTTCGACATCGTGATGTTCTGCTCCGCGCTCGGCGCGCTGGTGTACGTCATTTCCATGGCGGGCGGCTCCCGCGCCTACGGTCGCTGGGCCACGTCGCGCATCAAGAGTCGCCGCACGGCCATGCTTTCCACCTGCGGCCTCGGCGGCCTCATCTTCATCGACGACTATTTCAACTGCCTCACCGTGGGCACCGTGATGAAGCCCGTCACCGACACCTACAAGATTTCCCGCGCCAAGCTGGCCTACATCATCGACGCCACGGCCGCGCCCGTGTGCATCATTGCGCCCATTTCCAGCTGGGCCGCGGCCGTGGGCAGCAATCTGAAGTCCACCGGCGCGTTTGAGAGCGAAATTGCAGCCTTCATTGCGGCCATTCCGTATAATTTCTATTCGCTGCTTTCCCTCACGCTGGTGGTGCTGCTCTGCCTCTTCAAGTGGGATTTCGGTCCCATGCGCGCGGCGGAAAAGCGCGCCGAACACGGCGATCTCGGCGTCATGGCGCAGAAGTCCGAAATAGGCCTCGAAACCAAGAACGGCCATGTGTTCGACATGCTCATTCCCATAGGCAGCCTTATCGTGTTCGCCGTGCTCGCCATGATGTACAGCGGCGGCTACTGGGGTTCCGATCCGGCCTATCACGAATTCCGCGCCGCGCTCGGCAACTGCAACGCGTCGCCTGCGCTGGTGTGGGCTTCCTTCGGCGGCCTGGTGGTGGCGCTGCTGCTTTACGTGCCCCGTCGCCTGATGAGCCTTTCCGAATTCATGCACGGTGCGGTGGAAGGCATGAAGGCCATGCTCACCGCCAACCTCATTCTGGTGCTCGCCTGGGGCATCAGCGGCGTCTGCCAGGACATGCTTCAGACCAACAAGTTCGTGGAATCGCTGGTCACGAGCGGCAACATGGTGGGCGGCATGCTTCCCTTCCTCATCTTCGTGATTGCCGGTTTCCTCAGCTTCTCCACCGGCACGGCCTGGGGCTCCTTCGGCATTCTCATTCCGCTGGTGGTTCCCGTGGCGCAGGCCATCTGCCCCGATCTGCTCGTGGTGGCGCTTTCCGCCACGCTGGCGGGCAGCGTGTTCGGCGATCACTGCTCGCCCATTTCCGACACCACCATTCTGTCCAGCGCGGGCGCGGGGTGCAGCCACATTGAACACGTGTCCACGCAGCTTCCCTACGCGCTTCTCGCCGCGGGATGCAGCGCGGTGGGCTATCTGGTGGCGGGCTTCGTGAGCTCGAGTCCCTGGATCTGCCTGCTCGTGAGCGGCGCGCTGCTGGTGATCTTCCTGCTGCTGCTCAACGTGCTGCACAACAGAAGGGAGGCTTCTGCCTGATTCTGACGCAGCGGCGTTTGCGCCGGGCCGTGCGTGCAGTCGGTGCGAACCTCGATAAGCGTTGAAATTATCCCCGTCGGAGGCGACTCCGCACGGGGATTTTTCGTTTCCGGGGGAGGATGGCCCGGGAGAGCTTTCCGGCAGCGGTTCTTTGCCGGGCGGCGAGCTGTCCGGGGGCCGGGAGTGTCTGTCCGCAGTAGGCGGGGAAAAGGGAGTGCGCCCCCTTGAATCTTCGGCCCTGAACCGGAAGCCGAGGAACGGCGGCTGTGGAGCAGCGGTTTGGAGATCAGCGGCCGGGAAGGGCGAAGGATGCGTGCGGACGAGGTGAAAACATCAGCGGGGCGGGGAAGGCGGTGACCGGAAGAAAATCGGCGCGGCGCTCCGCGGCACGCCCGTTTGCGCAAGGAGCCGTCCACGGCTGGAAGGCCTGGCCCTGCGCGTCGTTTTGCGGGCCGCCGTCCGCTGCGGTTCGCATTTTTTTTTTGCACTGTCGTTTTCGGGCAAAGGCAGCAGCGGGGCGGCTTGCTCGGCATTTTGCCGGGCGCAGGCGGTCGTTGTCGAAGATTCCGGCCCCCCCCGGCCCTGCCCCGTCGTCTTCCGTGTGACGCGGAAAGAATACGCGCAGCGGAAGAGCTCCGGCTCTTTGCGGATCTGTGGACTCATGCCGCGACGCCTCTCGTGTCTGTTCCGGCCTCATTGGCATCGGATTCGGCGTTACCTGTGCCTGGGCGCGGCCTCATCGGCATCGGATGCCCGTCTCTGGAATCAGATTCGGCGCTTTGGACTCGGACGCGGCGTTTTCAATGTCTGCGCCAGGCCGTGCCTTCTTGGCATCGGACACGGCTTTTTTGTCTGCCTGTTTTCTTCTTCGGGGTGTGGCATTCCTCATGCGGACGCGCCTCGTCCGCAGCGGGCGCGGCGCTGTGGAATCGGGGCACCGTTCCCGGCATCAGGTTCCGCGTTCCCGGAACCCGGGTCGGCGTTCCCGGCTCCGGACGCAGGCAGGCCCTCCGGTGGGGAGGGCCTGGGGGGCGGTTCGCGCAGCGGCTTTTTTTCGTGCGCGAACCGGGGGAGTGGTTGCTTCAAGGAGTGTTTTTTGGAAAATCAGTGCATCATGGAAGGCAGCCACAGGCTGAGCTGCGGGAAGGCCACGATGAGGCCGACGCACACGAACAGGCCCACCACGTAGGGAAGCGAAGCCTTGTACATGAGGCCGATGGGCACGTCGGCAATGCCCTTCATGACGAAGAGGTTGATGCCGAAAGGCGGGGTGATGCAGGCCATGTTCTTGACCAGCGTGGAAATGACGCCGAACCACACGAGGTTCCAGCCGAACACCTTGGCGATGGGCACGAAGATGGGCACGCAGATGAGTACGAGCGGAATGGCGGGGATGAAGCATCCGAGGAAGCAGAGCACCACGATGATGGCCACCATGACGAGCATGGGAGCGATGTCGAGGGCGGCGATGGCGTTGGCGAGCACCATGGGGATGCGGCTCAGGGTCATGAAGTTGCCGAGCAGGTTGGCGCCGGCGAGCAGGGCGAAGCACATGGCGGTGAACTTTCCGGCGTCGTTGAGGGCGGAGGAGAGCTTCTTGGTGGTCATGCGGCGCAGGGCGTAGGCCAGGGCCAGCATGCCGAACACGCCCACGCCGCCGCCTTCGGTGGCGGTGAAGATGCCGCCGTAGATGCCGCCGATGACCAGAATGAAGATGGCCATGATGGGCAGGGCGGAGCGCAGGGAGGTGACGGCTTCGAGGCGGGAGACGCGGGGCGATGCGGGCGCGGCCGCGGGATTGATGCGGGCCCATACCACGATGACGCCGATGAAGCAGAACATGCACAGAAGTCCGGGAATGACGCCGGCAATGAAGAGTTCGCCGATGGACTGTTCGGCGAGCACGCCGTAGAGGATGAAGGTGGTGGAAGGCGGAATGAGGCTGCCGATGGTGCCGGAACAGGCGAGGCATCCGATGGCGAGGGCGTCGTCGTAGTGGCTCTTGCGCATTTCGGGCAGGGCTATGGCCGACATGGCCACGCTGCCGGCGAGGGAGTCGCCGACCACGGCGCCGAAGGCGGTGCAGGCGCACACGCTGCCGGTGGCGAGGCCGCCGCGCCAGTGTCCCATCCAGGAGCGTGCGGCGCGGTAGAGATCCTGACCGAACTGTCCCTGGAAGCAGACGTAGCCCATGAGCAGGAAGAACATGAGGGGCGACCAGTCGTAGCTGGCCACGGTGTTGTACCAGAACTGCCCGAGCATGTTCCAAGCGGCCATGGTTCCGCGCATGTTGGAGATGAACACGGCGGCCGAAGCCATGAGGGCGTAGGCCACGGGCATGCCCGAGAAGAAGAGGAAGAACATGAACGCGCAGCCCCATACGCCGAGCACCACGCTGGAAACGCCGCGCATTCTGTGCATGGCGAACCATACGAAGGCGGCGGTGGAGGCGAAGGCGATGACGAGGGCGAGCAGTGTGGCGGCGGAGCCGTAGTTGTCGTGAGCCTTGAGGATGGCGGCGAAGAAGTCGTGAACGAGGGTGAGCAGCAGGAGCAGGCATCCTGCGGAGGCAAACCACACGAAGGGCGCCACGGGCAGGTTGAGGGTGGGGGAATAGAGTTCGCAGGTGCTCGCGTAGCGCATCATGGCGGCGAGGCACACACCCACGGTGGTCACGGACCAGAAGGTGGTGACCACGGCAAGCA
>NZ_DBMAHT010000079.1:0-4273 GCF_057866825.1 Mailhella sp. | reverse complement strand
TCTGCGTTTTTTCGCTGAGCTTGGCGGTGACCACGTCCATGACGATGTGACCGCCGGTCCACTGAGCGTAGGCCACGGAAGTGAAGAACACGATGACCATGAAGAACTCGGTGAGTTCCATGGTGCCGCTGAGGGGCCTGGAAAGGAAATAGCGGAGCAGAACGTCCAGCGTGGTGATGAGCACCATGAGCAGGAAGAAGAACATGCCGAGGGCGCTGGCTTTCTGGCACACGGTTTCCAGATGCTTCAGAATGTCGACGCATGCGCGCAGAGGCGCCAGACCGGCGGGCCGGGGGGAGAGGTTGGTTGCTGATGATGCCATGACAGACTCCTGGACGTTATGCAATGAGCGTAGTGTGTTTCGGCATGACGCTCTGGAGGATACGGCGGGGCCGCATCCGGGTACAAGGAAAAACCGCGTTTTTCCGCAGTACGCGGGAGTATTGTTGGAGAACGAGCCGGGATGTTTCGGCCCGGAAAGAGGGAAAAGGCCGGGGGAAGAATTCCCCCGGCTGAGGTGAAAGGGTTACTTTTCCACGTACTGGGCGGCGCGGGACTGGGCCCAGGGGGTCATGTCGCGCTTTTCGAGTTCGCGGAACTTGGCAAGAATGGCTTCGGCGGGCAGACCCTTGTCCTTGGTGAACTGGATCCATTCGGCGTAGGTGGGTTCGGCGAGGGCGTCGGCCTTGGCGTAGTCGGCGTCGGAGAGCATGTGGAGCTTGCCGCCCTGTTCCTTCTGCCAGCGTGCAAGGCTGTTGTACTGCATGTCGTTCCAGAAGTCGCTGAAGAGCTTGGGCGCGTATTCGCGCGACACGTCGTCGATGATCTTCTGCAGATCGGCGGGCATGCTGTCGTAGGTGTCCTGATTCATGACGCAGTAGAACACGGAGCCGCCGAGGTTCACGAGGGTGAGGTTCTTGATGATGTCGCCGAGCTTGCGGGAAACGAGCACTTCGCAGTCCACCACGGCGCCGTCGATGACGCCCTTTTCCAGGGACATGTACATGTCGGGCAGGGAAACGCCCACCACGGTGGCGCCGAGGGCGCGGGCGCGTTCCAGACGGATGCCGCCGCCCGACACGCCTATCTTCATGCCCTTGAGGTCTTCAAGGCTCTTGACGGGCTTGTCGCGGGTGCCGATGAGCATGCCCATGGTGTGTCCTTCCACGAAGAGCAGATGCGTGCCCTTCACGTCTTCCATGGCTTCCTTGGGGAAGGCTTCGTGCAGGGAGCGCACGAGGTTGGCGGCGTCCACGGTGCAGAGGCTGGGGCGCACGAGGTTGAGGATCTGTTCATGGAAGGGGTAGCGGCCGAGGCCGCCCACGGTGAACGTGGCTTCGCCGAGATCGGCCACGCCGGTGCGCACGGATTCCACCACTTCGGCCTGCTTGCTGAGGGCCTGGGCGAAGTAGGGTTCGATGACGATGCGGCCTTCACTGCGTTTGGTGATTTCGTCGGCCCAGGGCTTGATGGCCATGGTCCAGCGGTTGTGAACCGGCGGAATGGCGAGGTTGAGGGAAAGCACATAGTCCGCGGCCTTCGCGGGAATGGCGGCGGTCAGGATCATGGCGGCGCCGAGCAGAAGGGATGAGAGCCTGTTCATGCGTTTCCTCCGGTCAGACAAGGGTGTAGAGCGGGAACTCGAAACTGATGGCGTCCTTTGGGCAGCTTATGCGGCAGTTGCCGCAGTGCCAGCATTCGTGTTTGTATTCTTCGATGACGTGGGGAGTTTTGTCGTGTTCCTTGTCGAGGGCCAGGATATAGGCGGGGCAGTCTCTGACGCACATGCCGCAGCGGATGCATTTCTCTTCATGGAATACGGGAGGCATGAGTGATCTCCTGATGTTGACGTTTGGCGGGGAAAAGGAACCCGGGAAAGGCGGAAGCGCATAAGCGGCGCGTCCGGGCCCGGCTCCGGCGCGAAGGGGGAGCCGGGCGCAGAGGAATTATTTGCCGGCGGGTTCAAGCCAGGAAAAGACGGGGCCTTCGTCTCCCTTGACGACCACGAGCCCCTTGGCGAGGGCGGGATCCTTTTCGGGATAGTCGGTGAGCACGTACATGCCTCGGCCGCTTTCCTTGCGCTGGAGGCAGGCGTCGAGGTGGATGCGGCACAGTTCGAGAATTTCAAAGGCTTCGTGAATGCGCATGAGATCGTGCAGGTTGTTGGCGCGCACGCGGTCTCTGTAGCCGTTGATGAAGTTGAGGCGATCGAGGGCCACGGCCATGCCGGGCATGTTGCGGCGGAACTTGGCGTAGTAGTCCATGACCTGGCGGATGGGATCTTCAAAGTCGCTGTGGGTCATGGTGCCGGAGGTGTTGTTGAGGGGCGCGAGAATGCGGTCGCGTTCGGCAAGGATTTCCTCGTCGGAGGGGCCTGCCATTTCGAGAGAGGGAGCGTTTTCGGCGGCGTGACCGCCGGCCACGAAGCCGCCGCACATGGCGCCGGAGAAGCTCGTGAAGTTGCAGCCGGCGTAGAGGCCGCGCACCGGGGTTTCCAGATTGTCGTCGGCAAGCAGCATGCCGGAGAGGCTGAGTTCGCCCACTTCGACTTCCAGCGGATACTTGCTGAATTCAATGCCGCGGGCCTTGCAGTAATCGAGATAGGTGGCCTTGTCGGCGGGCATGAGCACGTACTGCAGATGATGCACGTCGTGTTCGTTGAGGTGACGCATGTCCATGTAGAAGGGCGGGCCGTAGCCTTCGACCTGCTGCTGATTGGTGCCTATCATCTGATTGCGGCGGATGCCGTTTTCGCCCATGGGATCGTACTTGAACATGAAGCGTTCGCCGAGGGCGTTGAGTTCGTGGCCGCCCATGTTGTTGATGCCGTTCATGCCGGGCGCGCCCCAGCCCTTGGGGAGAATGGTGCCGCGGCAGGAGATGTCGGCGTTGACGATGGGCGCGCCGATGTCGTAGGCGAGGGTGAAGTAGCTGCCGGTGGTGAAGGGGGTGAACCAGCAGTTGTAGGGGTTGTGGGAAGAGTTGTTGGTGCAGCGCTGGGCGTGCCAGCCGAGGCTGTTGACGGCGGCGCGGCAGCGGATGGCGGAAACTTCACCGGTGAGCACGTTGAAGCCCATGCAGCCGGCGATTTTGCCGTTTTTCTTGAACAGCTTGGTGATCTGGAAGTTGTCGAGCACGGTGACGCCGAGGGAGCGCACGCGCTTGGCGAGGCCGCGCTTGATCTTTCTGCCGTTGGGAATGTGCAGCCACCACGCGCCGGGCTGACCGAAGCCCACGGAGCGGAAATAGAAGCCGTCGTCGCGACGAAGGAATTCCACGCCGCACTCTTCGAGAATCTTGACGCAGGGCTTGAGGGCGTCGTGCCACTGTTCGATCTGTTTTTCGCGGTAGCCGTAGGCGGACTTCATGTAGAAGGCGACAAAGCTTTCCTTGTTGTCGTAGGGCTCGTCGGTGTCGAGCACGGCCATGAAGTGGTCGTTGCCGCCGCCGAGGGAGCCGGAACTTTCGAGCGTGCCCTTGCCGACCATGAGAACGTCGAGGCCCTTGCCGGCCGAGTTCAGGGCCGCGCCTATGCCGGAAGCGCCGGTGCCGAGAATAAGCACATCGGTCTCGTAAAGAGTACCCCAATCGTGTTTGACGGATTTCATATATGCTCCTTGGTGACAGATGCGTGATTGCATGACAAAAAAAGAGCAAGAATCATGCCAGATCTGCGAAAAATAATATGCTGGAAAAACGCCATGTTGTGCAAGATGCTCGATGAATTTCAGGAGAATTTCAGAAAAATGTTTGATTATCAGAGGAAAAGATGATTTTTTGAGAAAAAATGCTGTTCGTGAAAAAGAGATTTAATGAAGGGGTGTTTCATTTGTGATGTTTTAGGCAAGCTCATTTTTCCCCGGACTCGTCCTGTGCTATAACGGAAGGCGTCTTCCGCATCGGAAGCCTTGCCCGGACAACGGAAACGCGCGCCAGGAGGCGGCATGAAAAAAAACGTGGTGTTCAGCACCATTTCCATCGATCACGACATTGCGGACGCCGATTCCCGCTGGAAGCTCTGGCGACCGCTCGTGGAACTTGTGCAGGTGCGCAAATTTTTCATTCACAGGCTCTACTATTTCATTCCGCCGTCGCTCAAGGACAGGCTGAACGCCCTGCAGAACGATCTGGAGGAGCTCGCCCCGCACACCGAAGTGGTGCCCGTGGTCATCGACACCAGGAGCAATTTTTCGCCGCAGTCCTTTGCGGAGAACTATCTTTTCTTCGATCAGTTCTTCAGTTCCTTTTCCTTCAACGAGCAGGAGGAGGACTA
>NZ_DBMAHT010000078.1:0-9190 GCF_057866825.1 Mailhella sp. | reverse complement strand
GACCGTCGGGCCATGCGAGCATGTGATGAGAAGAAAGAAGAAAGAGCGTCCGCATGGTCACGCCTCCAGCCTTTTCACGCCAAGAAGCTGGCCGCCCGTGAGCATGTTCACGGCCATGGAAAGCGCAGGGAACCACTTGTGCCACTGAATGCGGCAGTTCACCTCGTCGTACTTCTCCGGCGTGCCGAGGCATCCGCCGCCGCAGAACATGCGCATTGCGCAGTCCATGCAGGCGCGCTCGCGCCGACTCTCCAGCACCGCGAGCTTCACGGGCACGCGCGGCCCCTCAAGCGTTCCCATATGCAGATTGCCGCCCCTCTCATCCTCATGTTTTCCGGCAAAGGAATGACAGGCCCAGACGTTGCCGGTGATGTCCACATTCAGGCTCAGTGCGCCGGGCTGCGCGTTCTGACAGCCGCCGAATCCGCCGGTCTGCCCCAGACTGCGGAGAAAACTTTTTGCCGCCTGAACATAGGCATGGGCGAAGCGCCGTCCTCTTCCGATGAAGAGCTCGCGGCAGCAGTCCAGCGAAAAGGCGTACAGCTCCTTTTCCGAAAGCGCCCACGCGGCGCTCGCCTCATCGCCGACCATGAGCATCTGCACGTCGCCGATGGCCCACTCTTCCGAGCCGAGGCGCTCATCCATGAAGTCGATGAAGCGGGAGACCAGCGGATTTTTCCTGTGGAACACCGGATTCACCGACCAGTGATGACGGGCCACGCCGTCCTTCAGCGCCTCAAGGGCAAAGGAACCGGGAGCGAGCACATCGCTTTCGTCTCTCGCACTCTGCCCCGGCCCGTCGTAGGAAAAGCCCACGCCGACATGATTGTCGTGCAGCCAGGCGAGATTTTCCTCATTGAGCAGCGCGCCGTTCGAGCAGATGCCCAGGAGTGTGCGGGGCTTCACGTCTCTGAGACCGGCGGCGAGTTCCTTCATCATGTCGAAATACAAAAGAGGCTCCCCGCCCCAGAACAGGACGCGCGCCGCGTCCACATGGCAAAAATGCCTGTCGCAGTAGTCGCGCACGCCTCTGACGAAGGCGTCCAGACGGAGCGGAGAGAAAATTTCCTTTTTCATGTCGGCCTGACAGCAGTAGCCGCATCTGTAGTTGCACGCCGTGCCCATGACGATGTTGATTCTGAGCTCCTCGCCGTCCCGCTGACCCATGATGAAGTTCGGCGGAACTCCGGCTCCGTCAAGGGTGTTGAGTCTGCTGTCGTAGGCGAGCTTGAGCGCTCCGGACGCATGTCCGACTTCAAAGACATATTTCATGTTTCAGTTCTCAACAGTTGCAGTTGCAGTTGGAGGTGGAACAGCGACAGTTGCAATACGTGCAGTAGGTGCAGTAGGTGCACCAGCCGCTGCAATGGGTGCAGTACGTGCAGTGCGTGTTGGCGTCGGCAGGAAGCTTGATGCTTCGCGTTGCGGCGGACGTCACTCTTCCTTTGGCGTCCACGGTAAAATACGGCACGGTGAAGGTTCCGCCGTGCGCCGGGCTCGCGTTGCCGGTCGGGCCATAGTTTCCGGCGGCCACGCCGCTTGCGGCGACGCCCGTATTCGCCGTGCTCTGGGCCGCCTGGGCCGCGCTTCTGGCTTCATCCGCCGCGCTCTGAGCCGAGCTCACGTCTTTCTGCAGGGCGTCGCTTTCCGCCTTCACGTCCGCCATGAGCTGACGAAGGGCGTTGTTGAGGCCGGAAGGCGGACAGCCCTCGGCAATGTTGATGCCCGAAATCGTGGTGTTCAGATCCGGGTTGGTATTGTAGCTGGATACGGCCATGCCTCAATCTCCTTCACAGGCAATACGAAGTGCAGTGCGTGCAGTGGGTGCAGTGCGCACACCAGCCGCTGCAATGGGTGCAGTAGGTGCAGTGCGTGTTGGCGTCGGCAGGAAGCGTTATGGTTCTTGTTGCGGCAGCCGTTATCCTGCCTTTCGCATTCACGGTAAAAAAAGGGACCTTGAAGGTCTGCTGATGGCCCGGAGAGGCATTGGCGGTCGGGCCATAGCTTCCGGCGGCCACGCCGCTTGCGGCAACTGACGCATCGGCCGTGCTCTGGGCCGCCCGGGCCGCGCTTGCGGCTTCCTCCGCCGAGCTCTTTGCCGCGCTCAGCTTTTCCCGCAAAGCGTCGCTTTCGGCCTTCACGTCCGCCATGAGCTGACGGACGGCGTTGTTCACGCCCGCCGGCGGACAGCCCTCGGCGATGTTGATGCCCGAAATCGTGGTGTTCAGATCCGGGTTGGCATTGTAGTTTGATACGGACATGAACCCTCCTTTTTCACGAACATGACACAGGCGCAGAGCGCGGCACAGAAAAAGCGGGGAATGGCGCGGCGCGGAACCGGCAAGGCTGGAAAGCAGTGCAGACCGGCGCAGAAAGGAAACGACTCGGCGGGAAGCCGGAGCCGCGGGAAAGCGTCGCCGCCCGGCCCCCCCCGCCCCGGAAGCACAGCACAAAAAAAAGAGCGGCAGGTTTCCCCGCCGCCCACATGGAAAAGGACGCTGTTACGCGGACTTGAGATCGGCCAGCACGCCGGAGGAGGCGTCGTTTCGGGCTTCAAGCGTGCATTCCACAAGCACATGGCCCTTCAGGCTGTCGCCGGTGACGGCGAGACGCTCCTCGCGGAAGCCGCGCAGATACGCCACCTTCCAGTACTGAGGATCGAGCACGAAGGCGCAGGTCTTGGAGAAGGGCTCGAAGGCCTGCACGCGGTTCGGCACGAGCTTGAGGGAGCCGAAGTCGGAAACGTACACGTCGATGACCGCGGTCGCCTTCTTTCTTTCGGCCTTTTCAATCTTGGTCGCGCCGCCGGAAAGCACCTCACTCATCTTCACGCGGATGTCGGGCGCCATCATGATGCGGTCGGGGTTGCCGCCCGCGTTGTACACGGCCGTGAGCAGATTCTTGAGCATGGCTTCCGTGGGAACGCGCGCCGTGCCCGCCGTACACGCTTCCGAAGTCGTGGCCTTTGCGCCGCTCTCGCCCCCTGCGTAGTTGGTCTGCATCCAGCAGGGAAGACCGGTCATGAGGCGGCCTTCGCTGGAGCCGTTGTCCGCGCGGGCAAGCTTGTTCTGCAACAGCGCGTATTCCACGTCCTTCTTGAGTTCCTTGGTGCGCAGGGCCATCTGATAGGCGTACTGCCTGTTCACGCCCGCCTGCTTCACGGCCTGCGCCGTGCCGGAAACGTTGATGGCCTTCTTGAGAATCTGCGTCTTGTTGGAAAGTTCCGTGGTGCTGCTTTCGGAAAACGTCGTGGTATCCGCGCCTTCGAGCACGGAGTTTTCCGCAGGACTCGCCAGCGTGTCGGTCTGCCACTCGTGCAGCGTCTGGCTCGCCTCGCTTTTCCCGCACATGGTGAGAAAAGGCGTGTCCGTGGGGGCAACGTTGAAAATGGTGTTCATCAGATCGCGGGGCTTGCCCTTGATGCCCGCGTCCTTGAGCTGACCGGAAACGGTAGCCATAACAACCTCCTTACATTTCTGCTTCGAACAGGGCCGCGAGCGCGTCCGTGCTGTTCGGGTTCCTGGAAAGCAGGGCGCGCGCCCTTTTCGCCCTGTCGCCGGCGTCGGCCTGCGCCGCGCCGCGCGGACTCTGCACCCGGGGCGCTTCCGCCACCTTTTTCGCGGCGCTGGCGCGCCTGGCCTGCATTCTGTCGTAGAGCATGGCCTTGGCGACAAACTTCACCTCATAGCCCCGGGACAGCCCGTTGACCACCTCGGGCGGACATCCCTGCTCCTGCATGTATTTCGCCACGTCGGAAGCAAAGGTTCTGCCGTCGAAACCGGCGCCCATGAGCGCCCTGATTTCCGGCTGCACCTGCGCAAACTCGGAAGCCATCATGTTCTGCGCTTCCTGCGCCCTCTGCGCTTCATAGAGATTCGCGGCCTGCGCAACGCCCTGCTGCACCCTCTGAATGGCTCCCATGCGCGCGTTGTACGCCTGCTGGAGCTTGATGCAGGTTGCAGGATCGCTCTGCGCAAGGCCGTTCCAGTCCACGCCGCCGTACTCGCCTTCCACGATCTGCTTCATGGTCGCGAGCGCCTGCTGAATCTGCGCGTTCGCGGCCACGGCAAAACGCTCCTGCTGCTGCCGGGCGGCCTGTCGTTCCTGCTCCGCCTGCGCCGCGGCCTGCGCATGCGCTTCTTCCCGCGCGTGCACGGCGCTGCGAACTTCCGGCGTCATGCCCTGCCACAGGGCCTCTTCAAAGCCTTCCGGCCTGGGAATGTCGGACGCGGCGTCCTGTTCTCCTTCGTCCGGCGCCTCAGCCTGCGGCCCCGCAGGCTCCTCGCCTTCCTCGCCTTCATCCCAAGGCTGATTCCCGCCGTCTTCGGCCGCTTCCTCCTCCGCGAACATTTCGGCGACGGAATCCACATCGTACACGCCTTCTTCGGCGCTCCCGCCGACGTCTCCGCCGAGTTCTCTGGGTTCTTCGTTCATTTCTTCCCCTTTGCGGCTTCCAGCGCCGCGTTCAATACCTCATCCTTACCCTGCTCACGAAGCGCGGCACACTGCAATGCGTCGAAAAGTTCCTTCTTCACGGCGGCAAGCGCCCGCTGCATGTGCCACCACTCCTCACGCTTCACACTGTCCGCACAGGCGCGCCACGCCTGCACATACCTCGCGTCCAGACGGTCAAAGGCCTGCCGGAACACCCGGCTTTGCAGAACGCGTCCGGCTTCCAGCGCGTCCATTCGTTCCTCATGCGTCACTCTTTTTCTCCCATGAAGCAGTCAGGCAGGCCTCCCAGCTTGTCCACGCCGCAGGAAACCGCAGGCGCAAGCAGGGCCGCGGCCGCCTTCCCCGCTTTTGTCGGCACGCCGATTGGAGCCGTCGGCATATCGACGGGATCAAAAAGCGGCGTTTCCAATCCCGGCTCCGTGTTCACATACCCAAGAGTACCCGCGCCCGCTATGGCGGGGAGTCTGCTCTTGCCGGGAAACGGCATCTCCGGTATATTTTTCTCTACCGAAGGTTGTCTGACAGCAGAAAGTCCCGGTGGCTGCGCACTGGCAGGAACATCATTCCTGAGACCAGATATGGGAGACAGGGGCCTCCCCGGACAGCCTTCCAACCAGCGCCTATTATCCTGTGTTGGTTCAAACACTGTTTTCAGCATCACGTCTCCGTTTTCTCCCGCCATAAAAGGCGAAACAACGTTTTTCCCATCGTTCAGAGAGAACATTTCCTTGCCGTTGTTTCGGAAAGTTCCTGCCCGGGAAATTCGGCAGCACCCGCGTTTCACCGGAAATTCAACAGATTTTCGATATGTCGCCCCACTTCCAGCGGCTCCATCTCGTTCGTGGCCTTGCGAGCCTTGCCGCCGTGTACTCCGATAAACACTTTATTGTTCCGCAACGAGGGATCGCGCCTTACCGCTCGCTCAAAAACATCCGGTTCCATCGTTCCGGCGTACATCATCTTGTTGCTTCCCGCCCGCATGGCCTTGTCGTACATCTCGGCAAACCCTTGACGGCGGGCGTCCCTTCCACATCATCCGGCGACGAAAAAGCGGCAATAAGCCCCGGCAGGCCGCCGAGCGCCTTCCTATCCATCACCATCCCCCTACGCCCTTGATCTTCGTGAGCCCGACGCCCTTCTCGCCCATCCTGAGACGCGTCTCATCGAGATCCCTTTCCATACTCATTCCCATGGCTTTCAGCGCGAGCTCGCCTTCCGTCTTCTGCCTGGCAAGCGCTATCTTGCTCTGCGTCTCAAAGGCCTTGCGCTGCGCGTCCGTCTGCGCCTTCCACGCGTCGGCCTGCTGTTTGGCCTTCGCCTTCTGCTCTTCAAGCCTGAGCTTCTGCTCTTCCGGCGACGGCTGCGCAGGCGCGTTCATCATGGCCTCTTCCGCGCGTCTGGTATCCTCTTCCGTGCCGAAGAAGCGTTCCGGCGCTTCCAGTCCGGCGGCCTCGCACATTTTGTGACAGGTGTACACCACGTTCGAGAGGCGCACCGGAGAGTTCTTTCCCATCTGCGCGAGAAACTGCTGCTGTATCTGCAAAATCTGCCGATACGCCGCGAGCAGCTTGCTCCGGTTGCCGGTGCCGAGGCCCACGGCCACGGAAATATCCATGTCGGGATCCCACCTGCGCGGATCGAACGCCATGAATCTTCCCTTGAGTCGGAGCTGAATCTCCTTGTCCTGATACCTGTGCAGAAGATGCAGAACATAGCGGCCGAGCGGCTTGAAAAACGTTTCGGCATAGACGCGGGCAATCAGTTCCAGGCGCTGATTGATCGCCTCCTCCATGATGGACGCCCCCGTGGCCGTGTTCTGGAGCGCGTCGGCCTGAAGGCTCTGCGTGCGGCTCGATATGCCCGTTCGGCGTTCGATGAGCTCGGAACTCATGCTGAGCCCCTGCAGCGCATCCCCGGCCGCCGTGGCCACCGGGAGAGGCGTGATGCTCGCATCCCCCTGTATTCTGTGAACGGCCCCGGCCTCGCGGGCGAGCAGACTGTCGTATTCCACATGGCCGCTCATGCCCTCGTTGACCACAAGCTCGCCCTGATTGGAAAGCATGAGATTGTCGAGATACTGACGCGTCATTTCCGTGCGCAGATCCTGCAGGTCGGTGACGAGGTCGGCCAGACAGAGCCCCACCGCCTGATGCGGCATGGGCACCGAACAGGCCGCAAACAGCGGAGCGCGGTACAGCGGCCATTCCTCGAACCGCAGCACCCGGCAGGACTCGGCGTCGCCGCAGAACGTGACCTTGACCTTCTCCGCCACGCCGTCGCCGTCCATGTCGAAGTCGAACCACGCCTCATACACCTTGTATTCCCGCGTGGCGCGGCTCTGACCGTCCCTGTCCGCGCCGTTCGCGTCGTTGACGGCGCGCCCGACCTCCGTTTCCGGCATGACGTCGTCGTCTTCGAGCGGCGGCAGCTCGTCAATGACCGACTGCGGATACCCTTCCTTGCGCAGATCCGAAGCCGTCTTCACTTCCCAGTGCGCGATGAAGCGCGCCTTCTCCACGTCCGCGGCGTCCGAAGAAATCACCACGTTTTCCGAAGGCACGGGATCAATGCGGATATCCCGCGTCTTCACGGTGCGATGCACGGTGAGGTCATACCGGGGCCCCAGCGGAGAATCATACCGTTCCACGCGCACCGCGCCCGGCGTTTCCATGTCGAGCGCCGGATCCATGAGCAGCGCCACGGCCTCCTGCTGCGAAAGCCCGGCGTACTGGAACACGCGCCGCTCCGTCTTTTCCGGGCAATGAACAAGGCACCAGCCCACGCGCTGATACAATCCATCGGCGAGCACGTCGTGCACCAGCGAAAACATGCGCCTGCCGAACACCACCTGATTGACGTACAAGGTGGCGTCCTTGGCCGCCTGTTCCTGCGCGGGCGTGCGCGGATCAAAACGGATGATCTCGTCGCCGCAGAACACGCGCATGAGGCCGGGCTTGGCCCATTCCACGGTTTCCAGCACGGTGCGGTCCACATACACGGAAAAGCCGCGACGCGCCCGGTCGTCGTCCACGGCATAGCCGTACCCAAGATATCGCCTCTTGAGCGTCGAACGTTCATGCGAGAGCCTGGAGCCTTCCGTGCCCATGCACTGCTCCATTTCCCTCACGATGACGCGGCGAAGCCCGTCCTTTGTCTCTTTTCTGTCCATCAGCACACCCGCAGATGCTTGCGCGGCGGAAGCCTGGCAAAGCCCCGGCCCGCGACGTTGTCTATTCCCATGGCCAGATACCGGAAGGCGTCAGCTCCGTGACTTGTCCAGTCGTGCAGCGGCCGGGCGCGGAAGTCCTGCGCCTTTTCATCCCATTCCCGCTGATACAGACGCAGGGCTTCCAGCCCCTGCGCGCAGCGCCTCTCATCGAACCAGCAGCGCGGCAGCAGCAGGCGGACCGCGTTGATGCCGTCATCCACCCGCGTCATCGGCAGCACCCGGCCTCGTATGTTGAGGCGGCGCAGGGTTTCCAGACGCGTCGTGCCCGTGCCGAGCTCCGAAACGCCCGCATCGTGGGGCAGAAGGTGCTCGCCGTACACGTACCCCTTGTCCTGCAGCACCCTGACGTAATGATCCAGCCCGACGCCGGAAGCCTGATAGTAGTCAATGATGTGCGCTTCCCGGCCCACAAGCTGCGCGAACCAGATGGCCGTGGAATCGGAAAAGCCCAGGTCCCACGCCGTCACCACGGGCACGCCCGGCCGATACGGCACGTTCGTGATCCGCCCTTCCCTGTCGAGCTGCTCCATGAGCCTGCCGTAATACGCGCCCAGCACCGCGGCGGTGAAGGAACATTCGTATTCCTGCTCGTATTCCGCCTCGCTCGTCTCTCGCCGCGCCACGGCAAGATCCTCTTCGCTCAGAATGCTGGTTTCCGAGGCGCGATACATGAGCGCCGCCCATTCCTCACTGTGCAGACGCGCGTTCTCCCATACCTTCCAGAGCGCGTTCTTGCCCTTCGGCGTGCCCAGAAAAAGCGCCCGCCCGTGCGTGGCCAGAATCATGGGAAGCACGATTTCCGACCACATCGAGTAGGGCATCTGCGCCACTTCATCGAACACCACGTCGCAAAGGTTCAGGCCGCGCAGCGAGTCGGGATTCTCCGCGCCGTAGAGCCGGATGCGCGCCCCGTTCCGAAAGTCCGCGCGAAGCTCGCCTTCGTTCACCCTGGCCCCGGCCGCCGCGGCAATTTTTTTCAGATAATCCCAGGCCACGTCCTTCGCCTGCCGGTAGGTGGGCGCAATGTACGCCCCGCGGTACGACTCCCCGCCCGTTGTCGCGTTCCGGCACAGGCGCGACACCGCGAGCACCGTTTTGCCGAATCGCCTGTGACAGATGAGCACGCCGAACCTCCGGGAATCGAGCGCCTCCAGCGCCTTTTCCTGCAAAGGCCTGAGCCTGATGCGCACTTCCATCACTCGCCTCCGAAGAGCACGACCTTCACATCCTGCTTCACGTCGGCCTGCACCTTGTCGGTGTACAGGCCCGCAGCCTTGCCCCGGCTGATTTCGGCGCTGACGGCGGCGGAAAGCTTTCCCTGCTCCACGGCAAGGTCGCGCAGCCGCCCGAGCGCTTCCAGATGCTCTTCAAGCGAGAGAGGCGCATGCTGCGCTTCGGCGAGCTGAAGCTCCCGAATACGCACCGCCACCTTGCCGGTGTTTATCAGCGCCGTCGCCTTTATCCGTATGGTTCCCGGATTGATCTTTTCAACATCATAGGCGCGAC
>NZ_DBMAHT010000077.1:0-9196 GCF_057866825.1 Mailhella sp. | reverse complement strand
TATCGGCAAGGGGACTGGGCACGCCCTGGTCCCGTTGAACGCTAATGTGCCCATAAGAATAAAAATATTTTTGATTCCGCGCAGCTATTCATGCAGCTACCAGAAATACCATACGACATTTTCTGCGGACATCCATCCCCTAACATGTTTGGGTGCCAGCGGATGAATCAAGACGTTTGGAAAACATACCGGTGATAAAAACAAAAAACGCCAAGACGTTATGCATCTTGGCGTTCTTCATTATAAAATTTGGCGTCCCCAGGCGGATTTGAACCGCCGTTGACGGCGTGAAAGGCCGCTGTCCTGGGCCGGCTAGACGATGGGGACGTGCTGCGTTGGTGTTAGTTATCGAAAAGGCTCGGTGTCGTCAAGCTTTTTTTCTTCCTCGACGCGCTTTTTTCTCGCCTTGCCCCGTTTTTCAAATTCCTCCCACGTCTGCGGATCGCGCCGCTGCCACGCGCCTTCGTCGAACATGCGTCGTTCAATGGCCGCGGCGGCCTTTTCCAGTCCCGTGCCCTCAAGCGCCGACACGGGTATGGCGTCCGGCCTGTCGAGCAATAGCGGCACGCGTTCGCTCACCGGCACGGCGTCCCACTTGTTGAGCAGCGTGATGCGCGGAACGGTCTGCAGTTCCATTTCCGCCAGAATGCGTTCCACGGACTCCATCTGCTGATCCCGCTCGGGATGAGAGGCGTCCACCACGTGAATGAGCAGATCGGCCGCCTCCAGCTCTTCCAGCGTGGCGCGGAAGGCTTCGGTGAGTTCGCGGGGCAGCGAACGGATGAAGCCCACCGTGTCGGCCAGCACGAGTTCCCGTTCCCTGGGGAAGCGCAGGCGGCGGGTGGTGGGGTCCAGCGTGGCGAACAGCTTGTTTTCGGCAAGCACGTCGGCCCGGGTGAGCGCGTTGAGCAGCGTGGACTTGCCGGCGTTGGTGTAGCCCACAAGCGCCGCCAGAGGCAGCCCCTGACGCGCCCGACGCGCCCGCGTGTGGAAGCGCTGACGGCGCAGTTCCTCAAGATCCTTGCGGATGCGCGTAATGCGCTCGCGAATGCGGCGTCGTTCCAGTTCCAGCTTGGTTTCGCCGCGGCCCTTGTTGCCGAAAATGCCGCCGGCAAGTCTGTCGAGCGAACGATGCCGACCGGCAAGACGCGGCAGCGAATACTGCAGCTGCGCCATTTCCACCTGCAGCTTGCCTGCGCGGGTCACGGCGTGACGGGCAAAAATATCGAGAATGAGCTGCGTTCTGTCCATGACCCGGCGCTCCGTCAGCTCCGAAAGGCTGTTGAGCTGCGCAGGGCTGAGTTCCCCGTCGAAAATGACGAGCGACGCCTGCCCCTGAAGCGCGAGCACTTCCAGTTCCGCCAGCTTGGCGCGGCCGAGAATGTGACGCGGATGTATGGCCGCCACGCGCTGAATCATGGTGCCGGTCACCTTCACGCCGGCGGTGCGGGCCAGCTCGGCCAGCTCGGCCAGATGCCGTTCCTGCACGGCCCGCGGCTCCAGCGACACCGAAACCAGCACGGCTCTTTCCCCGGCGTCTTCCTCGCCGGTGCTCACGGCGTCGTCGATGACGCGGCCGAACTCCTCTTCCAGGGTTTCCGCCTGAAGCGTGAAGTCGGTGTCCACGCGATCCCAGGGCTGCATGTCGCCCACCGCGTAGCCGGAATCCTCCTGCCCGGGCGCGGGCGGCATGAGGTGCGCGCTCTGGAACATGCCGGGCTGCCCCCACTCGTCCACGGTGAGCACGCTCACGGAGTCCAGACGCAGGAAAAGCAGGTCCATGAGGTCTTCGTGCGAGAGGCCCTCGGGAACAAGATGCGTATGCAGAAGGCGCAGGCCGCGCAAACGACCCGCGCCCGTGCGCACATGGGGAAGCTCGGGAATGAGAATGGACGAGGCGTCCCCCACAATGACCATGTTCACCCGGCCCTGCCTGTCCAGCGCGAGCCCTATCTGACGGGAAAGCAGGCGCGAGAGCGCCGCCAGTTCTCTCGCCTGTTCGGAGCTGTAGCCCCCCTGCGGAGAATAGCGGCGCTGCCCCAGCCTGTTGAGAGCCTTCAGCTCGCTGGGCTTGAGACCGGCGGTGTTGCCTTCAACCCGGGCGGCTATTTTACGCCTCCGGCCATCCAGGTGGCGATCATGTCGTCGTAGTTGGAGGTGGTGCGGAAGGTGGCGGCCGCCATGCGGCGACGGAATTCGAGGCTCACGCCGCCCTTTTCGATTTCTTCCATGGCCTCGGCGTAGTAGGAAGGATCGGAAAGCACGAGAATGCTGTTGAAGTTCTTGGAGGAAGCACGCAGCAGGCAGGGACCGCCGATGTCGATTTCCTCCACCATGGCGGCGGGATCAAGATGCTTTTCCAGCGCGGACTTGAAGTCGTAGAGGTTCACGACCACCAGATCGAAGGGCTTGATGTCGAGCTCTTCCAGGGTCTTCATGTGTTCGGGCACGTCCTTGTTGGCCAGAATGCCGCCGTGAATGCGCGGATTCAGGGTTTTGACGCGGCCGTTCAGAATTTCCGGGAAGCCGGTGACTTCGCTCACGGCGATCACGGGAAGGCCCTGGTCCTTCAGAAATTTCATGGTGCCGCCGGTGGAAACCAGCTCAACGCCCTTCTTGTGGAGAAATGCGGCGAATTCCGCGAGACCGTCCTTGTGCGTCACGCTCAGAAGAGCGCGCCTGATGGGAAGAAAATCCATCGTAACCCCCTTTATGAAGTCCTGTTATAGTGCCAAAGGAGGCCGCAAATGGCAAGCTCCGGCTCTTCTGCGGCCGGATGCCCGGCCGCTTTCCGCCTTCCCCGGCAGATCCGCTCAGCCTCTTCACAAGGCTTTGCTGTTCCGGCATAACGCCGTCCTCTGCCGATGCTGCGCAGGTCTTGCAGCAGCGCCGCCCGTCTCCCCCCCCCGCTCAGCGCTTCCCGATTGCGAATGCAAAGGCATTTGTGAAGTATCCGCTTGACAACTTGCCCCGCGCCTTGGAAAACATACTGTTCCCGCCGGGAACTTCATCAAGGAGAACAGCCATGACGGATTCCTTTGCCGATCTTTTTCTTGAAGCCATGCGCTACGAGCACTGGCTCCGCTTCTATTTTCTGGAAGACGCGGAAGACGAGCCCATGCAGGCCTCCCCGGAGCGGGAAATGCGCGTGGAATCGCTGGACGCCCTGCTTGTGGTACCCGCCGAATTTGCCGAGCGTTCCCATGAAGAAGAGCCCGCGCTTGCGGAGATACTCGACGCCATGCAGGGTCAGAAGATTTCCATGGAACATTCCCGCGACATCATTTTCGACTGGCTGGAGGAAAAGACGGGCATCCGCCCCGGCACCGACGCCTTTGAAGCCGAGCTGAACGCTCTTGCCGGCGACGCGGATTTTCGCCGCCGTCTGGACTGCTTTCACGGCTGGGTTCAGGAACTCGCCAACAACGAACTTGATTTGAACGGCAACGCCCTGCCCCCCGGCGCGCCGCAGGACGAAACCGTGCCTTCGTTTGCCGAATGGAACAAGGCGTTTCTATTCTGGTTCAGCATGCAAAAGCCCTTGAACGCCCTCGGATAAGTGCAGGTCAGGCTCACGATGACAGCAGAACACAGAAACATTCCGCGACGCTCTGAAAAGCGCCCCGGTCAGATTGCGCGAACGAAAAGGCATCGGCCTCCGCTGGAACGGGAAAGCCCCGGAACGGCGTCCGCTTCGGTTTGCCTGCGCTGAAAACTCCCGAAGACCCTCGCGTGCGCAAGGCTTGGCGCTCCCTCGGGGCCACCGCGGCGCAATCCCGCAAATCCCCGCACGAATGCCGCACATCGGCAGGTCGCCGCACGCTGTCAGGCATGCTGCCGCCAATCCCCGCGCCCCGCAGCGCGTTGCTGCCGCCGTCGAAAAAGAAAATACGCCGCCGCGCCGCCGGAAAAGCGCGGCCTCTCTCCGGCTTCAAGCCGGGCATGAAAAACGCCGCCTCCCGAAATCGGAAGGCGGCGCTTTCATTTATTTATGGGCCGAAGGGCGAAAAACTACATGACGCCCTGTTCGATCATGCTGTCGGCCACCTTGCGGAAGCCCGCAATGTTGCCGCCCATCACGTAGTTGCCGGGCTGGCCGAATTCTTCGGCGGTGTCATGCGCGGCCTGGAAGATGCCGGCCATGATGCCCTTGAGCTTGTTGTCCACTTCCTCGAAGGTCCAGGAAGTCATGCCCGCGTTCTGTTCCATTTCCAGCTGGCTGGTGGCCACGCCGCCGGCGTTGGCGCACTTGGCCGGGCCGTAGCAGATGCCCGCCTTCTGGAATTCGGCCGTGGCGTCCAGGGTGGAAGGCATGTTCGCGCCTTCGCTCACCAGGATGCAGCCCTTGGAAAGCAGATTCTTCGCGTCGGCCAGGGTGACTTCGTTCTGCGTGGCGCTCGGGAAGGCGAGGTCCGCGCCCACGTTCCACACGGGATGTTCGCCCGCGGGGTAATCGACCACGGGAATGTAGGTGGCGTCCTTGCAGAGTTCGGCGTAGCGGGTGAGGGAAGCGCGTTCGTGTTCCTTGACCTGCTGGAGCACTTCAAGGTTGATGCCGGAAGGCTGATAGATGCTGCCGCGCGAATCGGACACGGTAACGGGCTTCGCGCCGAGCTGATACAGCTTCTTGACGGTGTAGATGGCCACGTTGCCGGAACCGGACACGGCAGCGGTCTTGCCTTCGATTTCCTTGCCCACGGCCTTCAGCATGTTTTCGGCGAAGTACACGTTGCCGAAGCCGGTGGCTTCGGTACGGGCGAGCGAGCCGCCCCACTTGAGGCCCTTGCCGGTGAGCACGCCTTCAAAGCGGCTGGTCAGGCGCTTGTACTGACCGAAAAGATAGCCGATTTCGCGGCCGCCCACGCCGATGTCGCCGGCGGGAACGTCGCTGAACGCGCCGATGTAGCGGACGAGTTCCGTCATGAAGGCCTGGCAGAAGCGCATGACTTCGGCGTCGGACTTGCCCTTGGGATCAAAGTCGGAACCGCCCTTGCCGCCGCCGATGGCGAGACCGGTAAGGCTGTTCTTGAAAATCTGTTCAAAGCCGAGGAACTTCAGAATGCTCTGGTTCACGCTGGGATGGAAGCGCAGACCGCCCTTGTACGGTCCGATGGCGGAGTTGAACTGCACGCGGTAGCCGTTGTTCACCTGAATGCGGCCCTTGTCGTCGGTCCAGGCCACGCGGAATTCCACGAGACGTTCGGGAACCACGATGCGCTCAAGAATGGCGTTTTCCTGGTACTTGGATTCACGGTCGAAAAGAGGCTGCATGGAGAAGAGCACTTCTTCCACGGCCTGCAGGAATTCCGGCTGATGAGGATTCTTGGCGCGCACGTTTTCCACAACGCTCTGCACATAACTGTTGCCCATGACTCGCTGCTCCTTGAAAAGCTGAAAAAGGGATGGCTTCCGGGACAGGCAATGCCCTTTTGCCGAACCTGAATTAGTACATTTTTGTAAAACCAGACATTTTCCGGCGTTGACGACTATCGAGTAGCGCTATTTTCTCCGGGAATCAACCTCTTTTTGTGACAAAAAAGAAATTTTATTTTATATATAATTATATGATATCATTTGATTTAACATTTATGTATAATTATGTTTTTATTTTTTGTAATATTTTCAATATATTGCGTTGTAACATTTTTGTTCTTTTTGTCCAGAAAATGACGATCATCCGCCCTTCTGTTTCAAATTTGTTGCGATGCACACGGCAGAAAGCAAAAAAGGCTCCTGCTGCAGAGGCATTGCAGTCCACATGCAGAAACGCTTTTCCTCCGCGTTCCCGATTTTCGGAGACATACGACCTTCCGCAACGCAAAACTGCTGAGGCGCAACGATTTTCGACCATGTTTCCGATGCGGAGCAGCTTCCTTCGCGTCTCCGGGAACGAGCCGTGCCCGGGCCTCGGCGCATAAAAAAACATCCCCCCGTCTCTTTTTGGAGAAACAGGGGGGATGCTGATCCGCGTCTGTCGGCGAAAAATCAGTTCTTGACGGCGTAGCTCAGAAGCGTTTCCAGAAGCTCGCCGAAGTCGATGCCCGCGGCCGCCGCTTCCTTGGGAACAAGGCTGGCGCTCGTCATGCCGGGCAGGGTGTTCACTTCAAGCGCGAACAGTTCGCCCTCGTCCGTGAGGCGGAAGTCGGTGCGGCTGTACCCGGAAAGCCCAAGGCAGCGATGCGCGGCAACTGCCGCTTCCTGCACGCGGGCCGTCAGTTCCGGCGCGAGGGGTGCGGGGCAGATTTCGGCGGCGCCGTCGGCCGCGTACTTGTCGTGAAAATCGAAAAATTCCCGCTTGGGCACGATGAGCACGGGCGCAAGCGCCTTTTCCTCACCGGGACGTCCCACCACGCCGCAGGTCACTTCCTGACCGGGAATGAGCGTTTCGATGAGCACTTCCTGATGTCCGGCAAAGAGCGTATCCAGGGCGCGGTTCAGTTCCGCCTCGTCGTTCACGCGGAACAGGTCGATGCTGGAGCCGCCCGTGTTCGACTTGACGAACAGCGGGAAAGGCAGCGACGTCTTCCATCCCGCAGCGGGGCGCACGGGCAGAAATTCATAGTCGGGCGTGCGTATGCCCGCGCGCACAAACAGCGCCTTGCCCGCCGCCTTGTTCAGCGCAAGGAAGGAGCCTGCCGGGCCGCTGCCCTGATAGGGGCATCCCGCGCGCTCAAGCAGCGCCTGCACGAGGCCGTCCTCGCCGGGCTGGCCGTGAAGATTCAGGAAGGCCGCGTCGTGCGTTGCCGCAAGTTTCAGCAGCTTCTCAAAGCCGTCGGAAAGATCGAACAGCGTCACCTCGTGCCCCCGCGCAGACAGCGCCTCGGCAATGGAAGCCGCTCCCTTCAGAGAAATCTCGCGTTCCGTGGACCAGCCACCCGCAACGAGAAGAATACGCATCTTGTCCATTTAAAGGATACCCACCCTTTCAAATATGGCCCGCTCCACGGCCTGTACATGAGCATAGTTGGCGGCGATGTTGTCCACCTTGTCGGCGCTGATGCCGTAGCGGACAAGAAGATCGTCGAATCGTTCCTTGATGGTCACCACCTCGGAGTGACGCACGCGCTTGTCGGCGTAGGCCACGATCACGGGCAGGCGCATGGGGTCGCGCACATCGTCCATCGAGGTGCCGCTCCACGGCCATTCCACGTGAAAGAGCACGGCCTGCGCGATGAGCGGATTGCCCGTTTCCTCGCGCACCCACGCCGCGCCGAGCTGCGCGTGACTGCCCCCGTGCCGGATGGAGTAACTTTTGGCCAGATCGTGCAGCAGCGCCGCGGCACGCGCCAGCGGCACGCTGAGAGCGCGCCCCGCCGGTATGATTCCGCGCTCCTCGGCCCGGCGGACGATTTCCGTCGCCACGCCGGCGACTGCGCGGCAGTGATCGCGGATATGCGGCATCATGTCGTACTTGTCCCACAAAAGAGCGCATTGCTCCTCGTCGGGCACCATCCATGAGGGATCCGCGGGAAATTCAAGAGCAGGCAACATGAGATCACCTCGAACGTAAAAATCAGACCCGGCCGGTATGACCGAAGCCTCCGCTTCCGCGCGTCGTTTCGGAAAGAGCTTCCACCGCGCGGGGCTCAAGACGGCACACCGGCTGAAACACGAGCTGCGCCACGCGCTCGCCCCTCTTGACGACGACGGACTTGCTCGACGTGTTGAGCAGCCACACCACGATTTCGCCCCGGTAGTCGGCATCGATGACGCCGACGCCCTGCGCCACGACCAGCCCCTTCACCGCGCCGAGCCCGCTGCGGGAATATACGAATCCCGCCACACCCGGAACGCACGGTTCCACGCACACCCCGGAAGGCACCGACGCGCGCTCGCCCGGAGCCACGACGATTTCCTCCTCGTCGAAGCAGGCGCGCAGATCCATGCCTGCGGCCTCGGGCGTGGCGTAGCAGAGCCCGTCGCCGTACACGCGGGCGGCGTCTCTGAGATAACAGACATGAACTTCGGCCATCGCCGGAACCTCTCCTGTCGGCATGCGCGGCGCGTCTCTCTTCGCCCGACGCGAAAACGACGCAAACCGCACGGGAGGAACGAGAATAGCCCGAAGCCGCCCGGGGAGCAAGCACCAGAACCCGACTTTTCCTCCGGGGCGAAAAGCACAGCCCTGGTCGCATGAGCTCTGCCGCGCAGGCCGTAACATTGCAAATAACGTCTCCTCGTGCTCCTCGCGCCGGAGACTCAACGCAAACATTTAAAAGCTCGCCGCGCCGAATTTTTGACGTCCGCGACGCGAACGCTCCGCCCACGCTTTGCAAAACATCCGAGGTTATTGTATTCTTGACATAAGCCTCCACTGACACTATCGTCCTTTCTTCGCCGTTTCCGCGACCTGCGGAATCCAGATAAAACGTCCATGGCTTATCCTAAATCCACAATCGGGGACGCCCCGGCAAAAACAAGGTTGTTAGAATGTCTCGTGTAACATTTGTCGTTGACGGCGAATTCATGCGCAAGCGCATCATTTCGCTGAAGGCTTTTTATTTCGACGGTCAGGGCATCCGCCGCCACTGCCTGTCGCATGTCACCCCTGACGAAACCGTAGGCCGCATCCTCTTTTACGACGCTCTTCCCTTCACCGGCAAGGGAGAACATCCGCTGAGCGGCCCCGTCGATTTTTCCCAGACTCCGCTCATCGCCCGCAAGCAGCAGTTTCTGCAGTCGCTGCGCGTCACGCCGGAAATCACGCTGCGCCTCGGCCGTTCCGCCTGGCAGGCCGGACAGTGGCAGCTTGACGCCAACCGCCTCGGCGAGCTCATGGCCGGCGAAATCAGCGTGAACGACATTCAGGCCGGCGACATCTATCCCGACATCCGTCAGAAGGGCGTGGACATGCTCCTCGGCCTCGACATCGCCGCTCTTGCCTACAAGCATCAGACGGATCGCCTCGTCATCGTGGCCAACGACGCCGACTACGTGCCCGCCGTGAAGCTGGCGCGCGAAGAAGGCATCAAGGTCGTGCTCGATCCGCTGTGGACCCGCGCCGCCGAAGATCTGCGCGAACACGTGGACTACGTGTGCAACAAGCTGCCCCGTCCGCAGCACTCCAACTACCCGCACGGCATACATATTTTCGACGATCCCAAGGAATACAACCCCTGCCCCTCTCAGGAAGAGCACGAGATCCCTGAAGGGGAAGAATAGAAACACTGCGGCCTGCCCGGATGACGGACAGGCC
>NZ_DBMAHT010000076.1:0-9245 GCF_057866825.1 Mailhella sp. | reverse complement strand
CTTTAGCTGCGAAGCAGAAACAGGGGGGCGCGGGGGGAATTATTTCCCCCGCATGCCTTTCCTGTCTTTCCTGCCTTTTCTGCCTTTACATCAAATCAAGAAGTTCGAGGGGGGAGTGGATGACGGTGGAAGCGCCGGAGGCGCGGAGGAAGTCTTCGGTGCGGAAGCCCCAGGTGACGGAGACGCAGGGGACGCCGGCGTTGGCGGCGGTGCGGATATCGACGTCGGAGTCGCCGACGTAGAGGGTGCGGCTTTTATCGACGCAGAGTTCCTTCATGGCTTCGAGGAGGCTGTCGGGTTCGGGCTTGCGGCGCACGCCGGGGCGTTCGCCGAGGGCGGCGGGGAAGAGGCCGCCGAAGAAGGCGCGATTCAGTTCCTTGACCTCTCTGTCGGACTTGTTGGACACGATGCCGAGTTTCACGCCGCGCGCGGAAAGTTCGTTCAGCAGTTCCGGAATCTGCGGATAGGCGCGGGTATGATCGCGGCAATGAGCGGCGTAGTATTCGCGGAAGGAGGCAAAGGCCTGTTCAAAGTACGAGCTCTCCTCGCCGCCGGGCAGAGAGCGGATCATGAGAGTGCGCACGCCGTTGCCCACGAAGGAGCGCACCTCGTCGATGCTGCGGCGGACAGTGGTGCAGCCGGACAGGGCGTGGTTTACGGCGTCGGCAAGGTCTTCGAGCGTGTCGAGCAGCGTGCCGTCCAGATCAAAAATAATGGCATCGTATTTCATGGGAACTCTGTGCGCGGGGCGCGGGTTGGAGTGAAAAACGTTTGGGGCGCGAAGCCCGGAAAATGAGAACGCGCCGCAGGAAGAGGCGACATTCGGGGAAAACGGCGACGCGCCGAAGGACTGCGGAAGACATCTAAAGCCCGGGGTGCGAACTCGCGGGGCGGCAGGCGTCGTCTTCCGCCGTTTCGGCGGGCTCCCTGCTCTGGTTCTGCGGCGTCGCTCTCCCCGGTTCCGCCGTTCTACGCAAAAGGGGGAAGGTTGCCCCTCCCCCCTTGATAGTCATGCGGCAATCGCGGCGCAAAAAGCGTCCGCCGCTCGCCTCGAAGGATCCGGCCTAGAAGGCCTGACCCATCGAGAACTCAAACCGGCCGCTGTGGCGTCTGGTGCCGTCCGCGTTCTCGGAAAGCGGATAGCCGTAGGCAAAGCGCAGATCGCCCATCGGCGAGCGCCAGCGCACTTCCAGACCCGCAGACGAATACACCTTGTCGAACACGCTCGAAGTCTGCGCGCTGTCCGTGTTGAAGCCGATGTCGTAGAACGGCACGAAGGCCAGGCCCAGATCCGGCTTCACCACCCAGATGTATTCAAAGTTCGCGTAGCCCATGCGGTCGGAACCGATGGTTTCACCCGTTCTCGGATCCCGCGGCGAGATGTCGTCGTAGGAGTAGCCGCGAATGCTGCGGATGCCGCCTATCCAGAAGCGCTCGAACACGGGGATGGTCTTGTCGCTGTCGGCCTTGTACACCGCGCCCACGCGGCCGCGCACGTGCAGAATGTTGGTGTCGTTCAGGCCGTAGTAGAAGCCCGCTTCGAGAATCGGCTTGAAGAAGCTGTCGTCGCTGCCGGTCCAGGGGCCGCCGTACTGCATGTTCAGAGACACGCGCGTGCCTTCCGTGGGGAACGTCGCACGGTTGGTAGTGTCGCGCGAAATGCCCATGGACACCGTGCTCGCCCAGTGCTTGCCGCGGTACGCCTGAATGATCTGCGAAGCGTTGTCCGACATGTGATACAGGTTGTAACGCTCGAACTTGTAGCCGAAATTCACGTTCGTGTATTCGCCGATGGGATGGAACAGGCCGAGACGCACACCCGTGGAACGCTTGTAGAAGTACGACCATTCCTCATCGATGGTGTACGGGCTGATGGAGAAGCCCCAGTAGGTGTCGAACACGCGCGGGTTCACGAAGGACGCTTCAAGGTAGCGCTCGCTCGCCGACGTGTACGCCGACAGGCCCAGCGTGTAGCCGCGTCCGAACAGGTTGTTCTCCGTGATGGACGCCATCACGCCGAACTTGTCGTAGGTGGAGTAGCCGAAGCCCACGCTCACCACGCCGGTTTCGGTTTCCTTCACGCCCATCTTCAAATCCACTTCGCCGGGCGTGCCCGTGGGCACCACCGTGGGATTCACTTCACTGAAATATCTGGTCTTTTCCAGGCGCTGCGCAGAACGACGCATCTTTGCGCCGCTGAACTGCTGACCATCGGCCAGACGCATTTCACGCAAGATGACGTTGTCGCGGGTGCGGTTGTTGCCTTCCACCTCCACGCGGCGGATGTACTGACGTTCCCCGGGCTTCACCGTGTACACCACGTCCACCACGCCCGCTTCCGGACGCGGACGCGGATCCACATCGATGTTCGCAAAGGCGTAGCCGTAGTCGCTGTAAAAGTCCGTGAGCGCCTTCACGTCGTTCTGAAGCACTTCCACGTCAAAATAGTCGCCCGCGGCCTGATGCTCGTCCATGGTGATCTGTTCGCGGATGCGGTCTTCCGTGTCGATGAGATCGCCCTGAAGGATCACGTCGCCCACCTTGTAGTGTACGCCCTCGCGCACCCGGAAGATCACCCGGATGCCGTCGTCGTCATACTGCACTTCGGGGGCCGCCACCTGACCGTCCACATAGCCGTGCTTCATGAAATACGCACGGATGGCCTGCGAGTCGCGCTCCAGCAGATCGTCCTTGAGCACGCCCGTGCCCGTGAACCACGAAAGCAGACCGCGCTCCTTCAGAGAAAGGAAGTCCTTCACGTCGTCGGGAGAAATTTCCTTGAGGCCCTCGATGTCCACTTCCTTAATATAGAGCTTGCTGCCCTCGTTCACGTGCAGCACCAGCACCGCGGCTGCGCCGTCGGCACGCGGCTGCACTTCGTAGGTCACCTGCGCCAGGTAAAAGCCCTGCTTGTGATAAAGATCCGTCACCTTCTGCAGGTCGTCCGCAAGCACCTTCTCGTTGAGCACGGAGTCGGTGTGCGTGGACATCGCTTCGGTAATGTCGCCTATCTTCACGGCTTCCGAGCCTTCCACGCGCACCTCTTCAATGCGCGGCTTCTCCACCACCGTGAACACCAGCACCGGGCCGGCGCCCTTGTTTTCCACGTCGGCGCTCACGTCGTTGAAGTAGCCCAGATCCCAGATGTTGCGCACGTCTTCGTCCACGCGGTCCTCATCCACGGGATCGCCCGTGCGGGAACCTATGCGCACAAGCACTCTGTCCTTGTCGATGAACTTGAGGCCGCGCACCTGAATGTCCGCAATGCCGCCGCGCGACGCCTTGGCCGCCGTGCGCACCGGAGAGGCGGAATCCAGATCAATCACCATCTGGCCCACAAGGCTGTTCACCGCAGGCTGAAGCTCAAGAAGACTGGCCCCTTCCATGTGATACGCCCGCGAACCCGACGCCGAGGCCGGCACAAGCTGCATATCGAGACTGAAATGTTCGCCGACCTGGCTCAGACTGCCGTACACGGCGTAGCCCGCACGCGCCGAACGCGCGCGCTGCTTGGCGCTCGCCACCGTGGACGCCGCGCTCTTGCCCGACGCCGACGTGGGTATGACCGCAATGCCGTGCGCCTCGAATCCCTGACGCACCAGCGAGGGCAGATCTCGGGCAAGCTGCGCCTGCGCCGACGGAGCATTGACGGCGAAAGGCAACACCAGCACACGGGTTTGGGCCGCGTCCGCAAGACCCGCCCACACAAGGAGGCAGGCCACGGCACAGGCCAGACTAGAAAGAATCTTGCGCATAGAGCTCTCCCGATCTCAGTTCAAGGCTGCGGTCCATATTGTCCGCAAGTTCCCGGTTATGCGTCACTATGACAAGGGTCATGCCCATGTCGCGATTGAGTTTTTTCAGCACGTCCGCCACGCGGGCGCCCGTTTTTTCATCCAGATTGCCGGTGGGCTCGTCGGCCAGCAGCACCTTGGGGCACAAAAGCGTGGCCCGCGCTATGGCCGCGCGCTGCCGCTCGCCCCCCGAAAGCGTGGTCACGTGATGGTTCAGCCGTTCGGCAAGCCCCACCCGCTCCAGCGCTTCGGCGGCGCGTTCCAGCGCCTCGCGCCGCGGCATGCCCGCAATGATGGCCTGCATGGCCACGTTTTCCACCGTGGTGAACTCCGGCAGCAGATGATGAAACTGAAACACGAAGCCCAGTTCCCGATTGCGGAACTGTGCCGCTTCCTGCGGGGTGAGGGCCGAAAGATCGCGCCCCTCGAAAAGCACGCTGCCGCCGGTGGCGCGGTCGAGCGTGCCCAGAATGTGCAGCAGCGTGGACTTGCCCGATCCCGACGAGCCCACGATGGCCAGCGCCTCGCCCGCCTTCACGTCGAAGCTCACGTCGCGCAGAATGGTCAGTTCGCCGGCCGGGCTCTCCACGGTTTTCTGCGCGTGGCGCACCTGGTAGAGAGGATGATCCGAAAAGTCGATGGGAGCGAGAACGTCGTTATTCATAGCGAAGGGCCTCGGCAGGCACGAGACGGGCCGCCTGCCTGGCGGGATAGATGGTGGCCACGAAACACAGCAGCATGGACACCGCTCCGATGACAAGAAGATCCACCGGGTCGATGATGACCGGCAGGGTGTCCATCATGTACACGCCGGGAGGCAACTCGATGAACTGATACTTCTTGAGGAGCAGCGCCAGCACGATTCCTAGCACATAACCTATGGATGTGCCAACAGCCCCGATGATGGCTCCCTGAAACATGAAGATGCGCCGCACGCCCGCCGCCGTGGCCCCCATGGACATCAATATGGCGATATCCTTGGTCTTTTCCATGACCAGCATGACCAGCGACGTGATGATGGAAAACGACCCCACCAAAATGACCATGAGCAGAACGATGAACATGCCGAAGCGCTCAAGCTGAAGCGCCGCAAAAAGATTGGCGTTCATGTCGATCCAGTTGCGGGAATAGAAGGGAGGGCCGAGGCGCTGGGCCACGTCTTTGGCGATGTCGCGGGCGTCGTAGGGATTCTTCACGAAGGCTTCCACGCCGGAGACGTGCCCGTCGGGATAGCCCATGAGCTCCTGCGCCGCGCCCAGGGAAACGTAGGCGAGGCGGCTGTCGAAATCCGACATGCCGGACTTGAACACGCCCACCACCCGGAACGAGCGCAGCTTGGGCACAAAGCCCGCCGTGGTGCGCTGCCCGGCCGGAGACATGAGATTCACCCTGCTGCCCACGCGCAGATTGAAGCGCCGCGCCAGATCGTGACCCACGATCATGCCTGCGGGGCCGGACTCGCGCACGAGATCCTCGACGCTGCCGCTCTCCAGATGATGCAGAAGCGGCATGGACTCGCCCGCAGACACGGGATCAATGCCGCGCACCACCAGACCGGTAGCTCCCTGCGGCGTGGAAAGCAGCACTTCGGCGTACAGAAACGGCGTGGCCGACACCACGCCCGGAGTCTCGCGTATGCGCTCGATCACCTCGCCTTCGCCTTTGGCCGCCTCGGGTCCGAAGGCTCCGGCCTGCGTGGCCATGACCATGACGTGCGGATTCGCGCCGAGAATCTTCTCGCGCATTTCCTCGGTGACGCCGTTGTACACGCTCATGACAATGACGAGCGCCGCCACGCCGATGGCCACGCCGAGCACCGACATGAACGAAATGATGGAAATGAACGTGCGCTTGCTGCGCGAGGTGAGATACCGCGAAGCAATGAACAGCGAATACGACATAGATTCCCCTTTCATGGAAGCCCCGGCGAATCGCCGGGGCGTTGTTCCCGAAAGACTAGACCTCGGGGCGCAGCAGCGGGAAGAGCAGCACCTCGCGGATGGTGGATTCGTCGGTAAGCAGCATGGTCAGACGGTCGATGCCCACGCCTTCGCCCGCGGTGGGCGGCATGCCGTATTCAAGGGCGCGCAGATAGTCGTTGTCCAGCGGGCAGGCCTCGTCGTCACCCGCGGCCTTGGCTTCCACCTGCGCTTCAAAGCGCAGACGCTGATCCACGGGGTCGTTGAGCTCGGAAAAGGCGTTGCCGTATTCACAGCCGCAGATGAAGATCTCAAAGCGGTCGGTGATGTCGGGATTCTTGTCGTTGCGGCGCGCGAGCGGCGAAATTTCCGCAGGATAGGCATAAATGAAGGTGGGCTGAACGAGCTTCTCTTCCACGTCAAGGTCGAAAAGACGGGACTGCAGCTTGCCTATTCCCTCGCTTTCCATGAACTTTTCCCCGCGCGAGGTGAGATAGGCGCGCACGGCCTCCATGTCGTTGTAGAACTCGGGCCTGTGACCACCCACCTTTTCGAGCGCCTCGTGATAGGTCATGCGCGCCCAGCGGCCGGGGGTGAGATCCACTTCCTTTCCCTGATAGGTGATCACCGGGCTGCCGCACACCTTCGTGGCGATGTGCGCGAAAAGTTCCTCGGTGAGGTCCATGAGATCCTCGAACGTGGCGTAGGACCAGTAGAACTCGCAGGTGGTGAACTCGGGATTGTGACGGGTGTCGATGCCCTCGTTGCGGAAGCAGCGGTTGATCTCGAACACGCGCTCCAGACCGCCCACGATGAGGCGCTTGAGATAGAGCTCGGGCGCGATGCGCATATAAAGATCGATGTCGAGCGCGTTGTGATGCGTCACGAAGGGCTTGGCCGCCGCGCCGCCCGCAAGAGCGTGCAGCATGGGGGTTTCCACTTCCATGAAGCCGCGCTCTTCCATGAAGCGGCGGAACTCGCGCACGATGAGCGAACGCTTGCGGAATATCTCGCGCGTGCGGGGATTCATCACAAGGTCGACGTAGCGCTGACGATAGCGGGATTCCACGTCGGTGAGACCGCTGTGCTTGTCGGGCAGCGCGCGGAACGCCTTGCTGAGCAGACGCACGCTCGTGCAGCGCAGGGTGAGTTCGCCGGTCTTGGTGCGGAAGAGATGACCGGTCACGCCCACGATGTCGCCCACGTCGAGCTTCTTGAAGGCCGAAAACGCTTCGTCGCCGAGCACGCTCTTTTCGGCGTAGCACTGAATGCGGCCGCTGCGATCCATGACGTGGAAGAATATCACCTTGCCGAAGGAACGCGACGACATCATGCGTCCGGCAATGGCAAATTCCTCGTTCAGCGCCTCAAGCTCCTCGCCGCTCATGTCGGCGTAGGCCGCGCACACGTCTCCGGCGTTCTGCTTTCGCTTGAAATCGTTGGGATACAGCGGAATGCCCGCATCCAGAAGATCGCAGGCCTTGCCCACGCAGTTCTTTACAACTTCGTTCAGTTCGCCGTGATCGGCGAAATTCTCCAGCATGGGCATGAAATAGGCCGCATGTTCCGACTTCGTGGCAAGCTTGATGGGCTTGCGGGCTTTCTTCTGTGCTTCCAAAAGACACTCCGTTATCTGGCAGGGGCTCCGCCCCCTTGCATGTATTCGGCAGCGCTCGGCCTCCTGAAAAGGCCGCAACGAAAGACTCGCTTTCCGGCGCCGTAAAAATATGGGCGTAGGACAAATACGCCCGGTCGTCAAGTGCCGCGCGCCGCACCGGGCCGTGCGGGGAAGCCCCGCGGCGAGGGGGAAAACGAAGAGAAGTTCCCCAGCCGCCGTGGGACTGCGCCGCCGCCGACAACACGCCAAGGACGCCCCCGGCGGCAGGCGTCTCCGCAGAGTTACGAGCCCGAATGAAGGGGAAACGCCGAAGCGTTGTCAATCCACAGCCGGGAGACTCTCCGGTTCCCCGGGGCGAGGGGATGCGCCCCACGACACTGCCCGGAAGACGCCGCCGGACTTCACGCGGCACAGGAAATTGCCCTGCGCCGCGCGAAGTTCTGCCCCTGTTGAAGAAAGCTGACGGGCAGGCGTCCACCCTGCCGGGGACTCGGCAGGAGGCAGAGAAGACGTTCACGCCGTTCGGAAACGCCTTCCCGAGTCGCATGCCGCCAGAAAAACGCGCAGAACCCCACGGCTGCCGCCAAAAACACGCCAAGGACTCCCCCGGCGGCGCGCGGGGAAAAACGGCTATTCAAATCAGGAAGGCCCCCTCCCCGGCCGCCCTTCCCGCGCGGGGAAAAACGCGCGACCCGGCCTCAGCGCCGAAGGAGCGCACGGAAGGCGATTGTTTTTCTCCGGGGCTGCGGGCGATGGCCGAAACAAAAAGTCGCGCCGCAACACGCCGGAATGACGGAGCAATCCCCCCGCCCGCCGGGCGGACGCGCAGGGTTTTTCTTGCCCATCGGGAGCGAGTGGCTTACAACAGGGGCATGGACACCCTGCGAACCATAGCCTTCGCTCTGCTTCTGCTCGTGTTTCCGGCCATGCTCGGCGCGGAAGAACCCGAGCCTGCCCTTACGCTCCCGGGCGACGCCATTGTCTGGCTCAGTCCGGAAAAGGGGCTGGACATGGCAAGGCTGGCCTATGTGGAAGACAAGGGCGACGAGTTTTCCCGCCGCATCGTGATTCGGGTGCTGCGCTTCGATACCGACGAATACGACTTCCGCCTGTTCAGTTCCCGCTGGGAGGGGCAAAGCATTCCCACCATGCGCGAGTGGGCCGCCAGCAAGGCGCTCACCGCGGCCATCAACGCCAGCATGTACCTCAAGGACGGGCAGACCTCCACCGGCTACATGCGCAGCGGCGAACGCACCAACAACAGCCGCATTGTGAGCCGCTACGGCGCGTTCTTCGTGGCCGGCCCCAGAGAAAGCGGACTGCCCCGCGCCGCCGTGCTCGACCGCAGCGTGGACGACTGGCAGAACCTGCTGCCCCGCTACGACATTGTGGTGCAGAACTTCCGCCTCATGGGCCCCGACGCCCGGCAGATATGGCCCGCCAACGGCCCGGAACACGCCATTGCCGCCATTGCCGAAGACATGAACGGCCGCATTCTGTTCCTCCACTGCTCCGACCCCACCTCCGTCCACGACTTCGTGGAAGCCCTCAAGGCCCACACCGATCTCAATCTCAACAGCGCCATGTACGTGGAAGGCGGCAGCGAAGCCTCCCTGCTCCTCAGCCTGCCCGAATCCTTCCAGCTCTGGAACGGCATGTCGCCCGCCTCCTACATGTTTTCCTCCCGCGGAGACGCCATTCCTCTGCCCAACATCCTCGGCGTCATACGCCGCCAACATTAATAAAAGAAAACATCTCCCGACCGCGCCGCCGCTGTTGCCTCCGCGGCGCTTCTCTCTCCCGCGCCCGTTTGCGCAAGACACGCTGTACGGTCTGCATTGCTTGCACGACGGCGGCTGCGTTTAACGCCGGAAGTGAATTCCGGCTACTTGCCTGCCGTCGGCCGGGCTCCTG
>NZ_DBMAHT010000075.1:0-9292 GCF_057866825.1 Mailhella sp. | reverse complement strand
ATGCGCAGGTTCCTGAACGATCCTGACAACCGTGCCTTCCGCACGACGCTGGAGAGGGTGTGATGGCGAAGATACCGCAGAAACTCATGGGCTGCTCGGAAAGTTTGTCGACAGCCTTGACTGCAACGATTTGCCCAAAGGGGGGCGGAGAATCCTGAGATAGTGGAAACGGCAGAGGAACTGTACCGCGATATGGGCACGGGAAGTCCGTTTTTCAAGGCCTGGTTTGGAAACTGGCCTGCGGCAAGAGCCTGTAATGAAGCCGTATCCGGGAGACCGGTAGTGACTTTGACCGGAAAAGAATTTCAGAAGGAGGGAGTGCCGCTGACGGAAAAAGTTCCGGCATGGTATGACGAGATGTTCCGAGGGGCGGTGCGGAGCCTGGAGACGTGAGCCGTAAAGGAACGGTGTTTGACCGGCAAAGTAACTGGAAAGGGAGAGGGTACGACACGTCGGTGATATCCGCGCCCGTGCGTATCGGCGATACGGATTATGCCGGGGAAGTTGTTGTAAAAACCGGTAAAGACAGGCAGGGACTTTATCTGCATGAGGTGGAAAATAAAAAGAGGCTCGAAGATGCGTTCAAGACTGCCAACGGCAGCGCACCCCAAGCCTCACGATTGATTTTGGGGCAACAGCTTGATGATGTCAAGCGCTCTTCCAAAGTCGTTGACGGTGAAGGCAGACCTCTGGTTGTTCACCACAATACAGACGCCGTTTTTGATGTTTTTTCCAAAGACAAGATAAACAGTCGGGGCGCTTATGGCGAGGGCTTTTATTTTGCCGAAAAGCCCGCGCCTTACGGCCCGCATCAGAAGGATGTCTATCTGAAAGGAACGTATGGACTGCCGGAAAAACGCGCAGCCACGGCGGCGGGACGCGCGGCTTCTGTGATCGCTGAGCCGTTCATCTCCTGCGGCATGGACAAAGCGGGGAACTGGCTTGGCGACAAGACTGGCGGCCTGCTCGGATACTTCGGATGGGGGGAATGATATGGCGGATCTGACAAGCTGGAAGGGACTGCAGGAAGCCGTGGCGGACTATCTGGGCCGCGACGACATGACGGAGCGCATACCCACGTTCATTGCGCTTGCGGAGCGGCGCATGAACCGTGAACTGCGGCTTCGGGTGATGGAGAGGCGGTCGGAAACGTCCGTTCTTGCCGGGCAGAGCGCGGTGCCGCTGCCGTGGCGCAGGCAGCCGGGCAACTGGGACGTGTTCATGGAGATGCGCGATCTCACCTGGGCGGATGCGGACGGCCGGACGGTGAACCTTACCTATTCGCCGCCGGACACGTACGGGCAGAAGAGGGCGCCGGGCAGGCCGCGGGAGTACACGATCATCGGGCGCGACCTGTTTCTGATGCCCGTGCCGGACGGCGCGGGAACGCTGTACCTCACCTATTACGCGGAGATTGAGCCGCTCGGGGAGAATCAGCCGGACAATCCCGTGCTGCTCACGTTTCCGGATCTGTACCTGTACGGGGCGCTGGTGGAAAGCGGGCCGTTCACGCGGGGGAGCGTGCCGCTGGAGACATGGACGCAGTATTACGCCGCGGCGAGGCAGAAGGCGGAAGATGGTGAACAGCGGGCGCGGTTCACGGCGAACATCACCATGCGCCCGGTAAGGAGGATATGACATGAGTTTGACCAATCACGGAGAAGACAAGCTGCTCACGCTGTTCAAGAACGACGGCTCGTACTATCTCGCGCTGTTCACGGCGGCCCCGGGCGAAGCGGGGGGCGGCGCGGAAGTGACCGGCGGGGCGTATGCGAGGCAGCTTGTCACGTTCGGGGAACCTGCCGACGGAACCATGAAGAACAGCGCGGCCATAGAGTTTCCCACGGCCACGGCGGACTGGGGAACGGCGGTTTCGTGGGGGCTTTTCGACGCGGCGAGCGGCGGAAATCTTGTCTGGTACGGTGAGATAACCACGCCCAAGGAGCTTCTGGCCGGCGACATTTACCGGATCAATACCGGCAACCTCACCCTGACCATGGACTGACGGCATGGGCGCGCTGTTTTCCACAATAAAGGCGCCGCCTCAGAATCTGGACAGTCTGGACGACTGGGGGAGCCTGGATGAGCTGCTCTGGTCTCTGGATTCCGACATCTGGAACAGCGCCGGACTGTACGCCCTGGAACAGGCGGTCGGCCCGGGCGAATCCGGAGAGGAAGTTTCGGCCGTGCGCATCAGGAGCGCGGAGCTTCGGGGGAGCGCCGGGGGCGGCGGAACCATGCAGGGGCATGCCGTGCTCTCTCTCACGGGGAGCGGCGCGGCCCTGCTGGATGGGGAACAGATAGGCGGCGTCACCGTGGGTATTCCCGTCTCACCGGCCTCCGCCGCGAGCGGAGAATCCTGCTTCATGCTCCGCCTGCAGCATGGCGGCGGGGGCGCGGAGGCTTTGGTCGAAAGCGGTTTTTTGCCGTATCGCGTCCGCATGACGGAGCTTTCCGGTCTTGCGGCGCAAACGTCGGAGCGCGAGGAGCCGAACCGCGTCCGCGGCGTGACGTGCGCCCCTTCCGCGGCGGCAGGCGAAGAGACGATTGTTCCGGAATACAAGGGCTGGGGCTGGACGGAGCTTGCGCGGCGTGAGGGCCTGTGGAGAGGAGTGGTGCAATGGCAATGAAGAAAACGCGGCTCGACTTCGGCGCGTGGGAGCCGGACGCGGCGCTTTTGAACGGGGAGCAGACTCCCGAGGCGCGCAACGTGATACCGGCAAGGCGCGGCTACCGGCCGCTTTGCGGCAGCGTTGCGCTTGCGTACGACGCGCTGCCCTCGCAGGCGAAGGCGGCCTATTCGCAGCGGGATCTGTACGGCACGAACACCACGTTCGCGGCCACGGCGGAAGGAATCTACACCCTTGAAGGCAAGACGTGGACGCCAAAGTATGCCGGAACCACGGCCTCAAACGTGCGGGCGTTCACGGAATACGGCAACGCGGTGTATGCGCTGTTCGGCTCCACGCTGCTGAAAAGTTCCGTGGCCGGGGTGGCGCAGAACTTCGAGGCCGTGGAAGGCGCGCCTGCCGGGGAAGTGTTCGGCGTGATACGCGACTTTCTTGTCATGGGCAAGCTGGTTGACGGCAGGAACGCCATACGCTGGTCGGGGCTGGACAGGCCGGACGAATGGCCGGAACCGGGCAGCAACGACGCGCAGTACATACAGTCGGACACGCAGGTGTTTCCTGTGGGCGGTCAGGTGCAGGCCATAGTCGGGGGCGTGGGCGGCGTGGACGGGCTGATTTTTCTGGAACGGGGCATACAGCGGGCGACGTATGTGGGCACGCCGTACATATTCCAGTTCGACCCGGTGGACAGGGAACACGGCTGCGCGTCGCCGTATTCTCCCGTGATATGCGGCAACGCCTGCGTGTATCTTGCGGAAGACGGCTGGCGCATGACCGACGGCGCAAGCGTGAAATCCATAGGCGTGGAGCGCGTGGACGAATGGTTTTTCGATCAGGTGTCCATCGAAAGACTGAGCGAGGTGCGCGGCGTGCACGACAACCGCAACCGCGTGGCCATGTGGAGCTTTCCCACGCCGGACGCCCCGGCGGGAATTCATGACCGGCTGCTCATCTACAACTACATTCTCGATCGCTGGTCCTACGGCGTTATCGACACGGAAACGCTGTTTCAGGACTACACGCGCGGCGGCATGACGCTGGAAGAGCTGGACGAATACGGCCCGCTGGACAGTCTGCCCTTCACGAGCCTTGACCTCGGCATCTTCAAGAACGGCGACATGAGCGTGATATCGAGTTTCGACACGTCGCACGGGCTGGCCAACTTCAACGGATCGACGCTGGAAGCGGTCATGGACACGGCGGAGCAGGGCGGGGACAGAATGATGGTGCACGGCTTCCGCCCTCTGGTGGACTGCGGCGGGGCGCAGGCGCTGCCGGTGTTCCGCAGCCGGGAAATGGACGCGCGAAGATTCGGCAGATACACGAAGCAGCAGCGCGACGGCGTGTGTTATCAGCATCTTTCCACCGTGTACCTTGCGGCGCGGGTCATGGTTCCGGCGGGGGAGAACTGGCGTCATGCCGTGGGCGTGGAAGCGCTGATTGAAGCGGAAGGAGGCATGTAATGGCGAACTTTGTTCCGCAGGTGTCGGCCTCGACGCCTGCGCAGATGATAGCGCTTGCCGTGGGCGTGAACGCCGCCCTCCGCGGCGACACGGCAAACATCGGGCGCGTGACGTGTGCCGCGGGAGAGACAAGCGTTACGGTGAAGGACAAACGTTGTCGTGCGGGGCGTCTTGCCATGCTCATTCCGCTGGATGCGGCGGCCGCTTCGGCGGTGTGGTGGCTTTCGGAGATGACCCGCGACAGCATGACGTTCCGTTTTGCCGCGGCTCCGGGCGAGTGTTCCTTCGGCTGGGCGCTCATCGGCGACGGCGGACAGTAGGAGAAAAATATGGCAGGACTTTATCAGCGCGGCGTGACGCCGAATTTTTCCAGTCCCGGCATGCGTGTGGACGCTTCCCGGGGCTCGGGCGGAGCCGTTCCCCGGGGCGCGGGGCTTTTGCAGCGTCAGAGTCAGGGCATGGACGCCTCAAAGCTCGGCGGTCTTCTCGGCATGCTGGGAAAGGGGCAGAGCGGTCAGGGGGAAGGCGTGTTCAATGAGGGCGTCATGCCCGGCGTCGGTCAGTCGATGGCCTCTCCGGTGAATTCGCAGGCGAAGAACACGGCGGCCATGATGCAGGGAAGCAATGTGGACGTGGCGTCCAACATGGCGGCAGGCGCGGCGGCAAACCTTCCTCAGCCGACCCTGGCGGGGAACTTCGGCCCCGGCACTCCTGCAACGGGCGGGAACGTCGGCAGCGCCGCTTCCGGCATGAATCTCAACTTTGATCCGTCCAGGCTCGGCGGACTTCTCGGATCGTTCAATTTCGGAGGCTAAGCATGGGCGAATTTTCCGGCATCTACAGGACGGAGCTTTCCGACGGGCAGCTCATGCGCTTCTGGTCGCGCATGCGCGCCAGCGGGCGCGACACGGCCACGTTCTACAACGTTCCGCGCATGGAGGAGCGGGATTTTGCCGCCTGGGCGCGTTCTTCCGACGTGCATCCGTGGATCATCCTGTTCCGCGGGGAGCCGTGCGGCCTGTTCTGGCTGACGGATCAGGAAGGCAGAACGGCGAAGTGTCATTTCGCCACGCTGCCGCAGGGCACGAAGAGAACGGCGGGCAGGCTTCCCGTGGCGCAGGGCTTCGGGCTGTACGCTCTCGGCATGGCGCTGCACGCGAAGGATGAGGAAGGCCGGTACCTGCTGGATCGCTGTTACGGCATCACGCCGCTGTACAACCGGGCGGCCGTGAGATTCATTCACAGGGTGGGGGCCATGGACATAGCCGTGCTTCCGGGCGCGGTGTTCAATCAGGCGACGGGGCACAACGCCGACGCCCTGCTCACCATGTACACGCGGGACACCGTTCCTGCGGAAAACGCAACGCTGTAGGAGGCGGTATGGGCGGCGGAAAAGGCGGTGGCAGTTCCACCACCACGGTGCAGAAGGCCGATCCCTGGGAAGGGCAGCAGCCCTATCTCACGGAGATTTTTCAGGAGGCGCAAAAGCTTTACAACAACGGCGGTCTGGCTCCCGACTACTATCCGGGGCAGACCGTGGCCGGGCAGTCGCAGTGGACGCAGGATGCGCTCAAGATGCAGGCCGACAGGGCGCAGAACGGCAGCCCGCTCATAGACAACGCCTCGAACGCGATGAACAACATCACGACGGGGCAGGCGCTTGCGGACAATCAGGGCCTGAATACGCTGAACCAGCTCTCGCAGGAGGACAACCCCTATGTCGATGAGCTGTACAACCGGGCGAACAGTCAGGTGCAGGCCGATCTCGACGGCAATTTCAACCGCGCGGGGCGTTACGGTTCCGGGGCGCATGAGGCGGCGGCCGCCGATGCGGCCAACAATCTCGCCGCGCAGATGTATTCCAGCTTGTGGGACAAGCGGGCGGATGCGGCCGCGCAGGCCGGTCAGCTCTACAACACGGGCGTGGGGCAGCAGGTGGTGGCGTCTCAGACCGGGCAGCAGCTTGCCAATCAGGCGTACACCGACGCGGCGGCGCTTTCCGAGGCCGGGGGCATGATGGACGACTACAATCAGCAGCTCATCAATGCCGACATCGACCGTTACAACTATGAACAGCAGCAGGCGCTGCTTGCGCTCCAGAACTACAACAATCTGATTCAGGGCAATTACGGCGGCACCAGCACCACGACGGGTCAGCAGAGCGGCGGGAGCACGGTGGGGAACGTGCTCGGCGGCGGACTGTCCGGCGCGGGCATAGGCAGCATGATCGGCGGGCCCGTGGGGGCCGGCATCGGCGCCATCGCCGGCGGTCTTCTCGGTCTGTTCTAGGAGGGAGTATGTTTGAAGGGTGGACGTCTCCGTTCGCGCAGGCGAACCGGCAGACCGAGGACAGAAACGCGGCGTGGAACGCGATAAGGAACGATCCCGGTTCCGCCGCGCTGATTGCCGGGCTTTCTCTGCTCTCGAACAACGACGGGAGCCGGAGTTTCGGGCAGCTTGTCGGCCGTGCCGGGTTCGATACCCTGACAGGGCTGGGAAGCATGGAGGCACAGCGGCAGACGCAGGAACGGCAGGAAACGCGGGACGCCGAGAGGTCTCAGTACCGCGACATGCAGATGCAGGAAATGCAGGCCGGACTGGACGAGCAGAACAGACGCCGCGACCTTCAGCAGCGCTTCGCCGCTGGAGACGAAACGGCGCTCAAGGAGCTGGATCCGCTGGCCTGGTGGAAGAACGAGCAGAAAAAGCAGCAGGCGGAGCAGTCTTTGCGCAACGCCATGACGCTTGCGGGGTACAGGGCGAAACTTGACGCCGGAAACGCGCCGCATCTTCGATACGTGAACGGCCTGGGCATGGTGGACAAGCGCACGGGGCTCGTCACGCCGCTGATGAATCAGAAGGGCGAGGTCGTTCTTTCTCCGAAGCAGCGCAAGCAGAGGGAAGAGGGGACGAAGGGGCCGCAGGGGTAATGCGGCGTGCGGGAAGGCGTCCGGCTGCGGACTCGCGGCCTGTGCCTTCCCGATGACTTTGGAAAACGGCAAGTGGTGAAGTGCCGATGCGACCGGCGCGGTCCCGCAGGCAAAAGCGGGCTTCCGCGCCGGTGTTTTTTTTTGCCGCTGGCGGAAACGCCCGTCGCCCGCGGCGCAGCCGGGGCATGACGTTGATTGCGGCAGGGCGGGGCAGGAAGAGACGGGCGGCGGACTTCCTTCCTGCGGCCCGGCGGATTCCTGCCTCGCGTTTTCCTGCGCTCCCCGTTATTTCCCGCAGGCATCCTCTTTGCCCGATTGTCCTTGCCGCGGCGTTTCTTGCTGTGACCGGCGTTGCCGCTCCCGGACGCTTCCTGCCCTCGCCCCTTTTTCCCCGCCCGGCCCGCCGATTCCGCGCCGACGTTGTGATTTTTATGTCGGAGCAGCGCCTTTTTTGACGTCCTGCTTGACAGAACACGAATGTATCGTTCATGCTGACGTTTTGTGTTCGCTCCGCCATGGGGACGGCTTTCGGGCCGAAAGGCGGAGCGGCGTCGAACCAGCCGTATCCGCGGTAAAACTTTTGGAAAGAAGAGCATGAAAAAACTGACTACTCTCCTTCTGGCGGCAGGCCTGACGGCCACCGCCGCTTCTCCCGCTTCCGCCGTTGACGTCAAAGTGGACGGCCGCTATCAGTTCCAGTTTCAGACCGGATCCGAAGGCTTCCACGGTCAGAACACCGACTATGCGCTCCAGCGCGTGCGTCTTGGTCTGACCTTCATCGCCAACGAGAATCTTTCCGGCTACTTCCAGCTTCAGGCCGGAACCTACGACTGGGGATCCGACACCACCGGCAACAGCGTGGACGTGACCATGCGTCAGGCCTACATCGACTGGACCGTGCCGAGCACCGACATCAAGGTGCGCATGGGCCGTCACGCCTTTGATCTGCCCGCCTACGCGAGCGTTTCGTCCATGATCGCCGATCTCGTGGCCGACGGCGTGGTGGTGTCCGTGCCCTTTGCCGACCGCTACAATGTGACCGGCTTCTGGACCCGCATGGCGAGCGGCGTCAACGGCGAGGGCGACGCCACCGACGTCAACGCGCCGAAGTATGATCTGTTCGGTCTGGTGGGCAACGCGTCCTTCGACGGCTTTACCGTGTCCCCGTGGGCGATCTACGGAGCCAAGGGCGACGCCACCTACGCGGACGGCACGCATTTCAATCCGTCCAATCTGACCGATCAGGGCAACATCAGCGGACAGGGCCGGGCCGACATCGCGATTTTCGGCGCGGGCTTCGAGTGGAAGCCCTTTGATCCCGTCACGCTGGCCCTCGACGCTGCCTACGGCTTCGTGAAGTACGACGAATCCGACGATCAGGAAGGCTGGTACGCCGTGGGCAAGGCCGCCTACGCCACGAGCTTCGGCGAACCCACTCTTCTGGCCTGGTACGCTTCCGGCGACAACCGGGGCCGCGACGAGAATTCCGGTCAGATTCCCATCATCTACGGCGACTTCAACGGCACGAGCACCTACTTCGACAACACCTTCGGCCCCGTTGGCGGCCATCGTTACAGCTTCGGCGGCACGTGGGGCGTGAGCGCGCAGATGAACGGCATGTCCTTCATCGACGGGCTGACCCACGATTTCAGCGTGACCTACTTTGCAGGCACGAACAACAAGTACAACGGCGGCTACGGCAGCGGCTACGACTACCTCACCACCGAGGATTCCGCCGTGGAATTCGATCTGCTCTCGACCTACGAGATCTACAAGAATCTGCATACGGCGCTTGAACTTGCGTACATCATTGAGGATTTTGATACCAATCCCGCGCACGGACGCGGCAATGAGGATTTCAAGAACGACTGGCGCGCCGCGCTTCATTTTGAATACAAGTTCTAATTCGCCGATGAACGGTTGCGGCGTCCGGGCCGCATGAGAAAACGCGCGGGGGAAACTCCGCGCGTTTTTTCGTGGGCAGGCGGGGAGAGCGGGGAGTGCGAGCGGGGGCAAGTGGAGCGGCGCACGGAAGCGCCCGGGGCGAAGTGTGGGGAAAAGTGAAGGAAGAGGAAAAAGCGGAGGAGCGAGCGCGGGGCGGGGGAGGAGGCGGGGGCTTGCGCCCCTGCGGAAAGCGTGGGGCGTGAACGTGAGACCCTTGCACGGGCAACGTTCGGTGAACGGTCGCCGCGTTGCGGAACACTGCGGAAGAAGACGGGGAAAATCGGGAATGTCGTGCAGGCGATGACCTGCGGAACCTCGTCGCCGG
>NZ_DBMAHT010000074.1:0-9370 GCF_057866825.1 Mailhella sp. | reverse complement strand
CCGCCGTTTGCCGATAAAAGAAGGCAGCTCGTTGCAGAACTGCCTTGGCACTCATTTGTGAGGAGGAAAATAGCCAGTAAAAAAATACTACGCACCCAATAATGACGGGCTACAATACCTTTGAATCAGGCCTCTTAGAACGTAACCTTTAGAAAAGTCATAAGAAAATAATTGAAGGAAGAGGTCATAATCCCTCCGTTGGTCAGGTCTATTAAAACGGGGTTCATTATGAAAAAGATTAAAGAAATCATGATTCGTCATAATCCCTTGAAACTCAGGTCTGGTGGAACTGCAATGGACTTGACCGCCTGCATTGCTCCGCGTGCTATTGAGTCACAATCCCTTTGGTCAGGTCTGCGACATGGGGTGAAACGCAGCACGATGCAGGTCCACCCCAAGCGTTGAGAGACGGCCTTCCGGCTGCACTCCCCCCTCTGCCCATAGCTCCGGGCATAATCATCCCGTTCACCCTGTCCTGCCGAAGCAGCTTTAGCTGCGAGGCAGAATCAGGGGGGCGCGGGGGGAATTATTTCCCCCGCATGCCTTTCCTGCCTTTTCTGCCTTTCCTACTCTTCAGCGGGGGGATCGACTTTTTTCCAGCCCTCGCCGAGGCTGTCGATGACGGTGATGACGAGGCCCTGGATACTGTTTTCGGTGGTACGGTAGGGGGCTATGCGCATGGTATAGAAGCGGCCGTTCATGCCGGTGACTTCTCTGTCGATGGGCGCGAGGTTTTTCAGGACGGTTTTTGCGTCGGCAACGATATCTTCATCGGGGAAGCTGTGCGCGAAGATCTGAAGGGGACGGTCCACGTCCTGGCTGACGAGCTGGAATTCCCTGCCGATGTACTCCGTAAACTTGCGGATATGAAGTTTGCTGTCCACGAACAGGATACCCGTCATGGTGGACGACAGGAAGTTCGACAGGTCGTTGGTCATGGTGGTGAGTTCGTCGAGCTTCTGCTGAAACTCGGAGTTCACGGTATAGAGCTCCTCGTTGACCGATTGCAGTTCCTCATTGGAGCTTTGCAGTTCCTCGTTGGCGGTGAGAAGCTCTTCGTTGGCGGCCTGGAGTTCTTCGTTGACGGTTTCAAGTTCGCCGATGGTGGAGCGCAGGTCGTTCTGGGAGACCTGGAGTTCGTGTTCAAGATCGACGATGCGCTGCGCGGCGGTGGTGTCGATATCGTACTTTTCCGTCACGCCGCCGAGGGGCAGGTCGCGCTGCTCAAGGAACAGGATGGCCAGCAGGCCGGTGTGAACATCGGCATCGTCGAAGATGGGCTGCACCGACAAATCAATGACCTTGCGGCCGGAAGCGGTATCCACGGATATGCCCGTATAGGTCACGGGACAACGTTCCACGCGGCAGCGGCTGATGGCGGTGGAGGACACCAGATTGATATCCTTATTGACCAGCGAGAAGAAGTTGAAGGTGGCCTTGCCAGGGGCGATATTCAAATAATCGGCGTAGTTGCCGAAAAAGTGAATAATGTTGTTCTGATCGTCGAGCACCACGGCGGCAGGCAGGAACTTTTCCAGAAAACGAGTATAGACGCTTTCAAGGGCGAAGCTCGTCTCTTCCCTGCGGGCCATGCAGGAAGCGCCGGGCAGGCAGGGCTGAATCTTGGGAATGCTGAAGGACGGCGTTATGAAATCGTCCACCTTGCCCTCGTTGCGGTGAACGTAGATCTTTTCGGTGATGCACAGCGGCGTGAACACCTTGCTGTATTCGCTGGCGGTCTCGCTTCTGCCGAGGAAGAGGAAGCCGCCGTTCTTGAGCGCCGTGTGGAAAATGGCAAAAAGTCCCTTCTGGAGCACGGGCTGAAAATAAATGAGCACGTTGCGGCAGCTTATGAGCGAAAGACGGCCGAAGGGCGGATCGGAAAGCATGTTGTGCGGCGCAAACACGATCATCTTTCTGATTTCCTTGGTCACCTGATACTGATCGTTGCGCTTGACGAAGTAACGGGCCAGCCGTTCGGGAGAAACGTCGTCGGCAATGCTTTCGGAAAACACGCCCTTGCCCGCCTGTTCGATGGCGTGGGTATCGACGTCGGTGGCGAAGATTTTCACGTCGCGGTGCAGATGCTTTTCCTCCATGGCCTCGTGGAAGAGTATGGCCAGGGAATAGGCTTCTTCGCCGGTGGAGCATCCGGCGCTCCACACGCGCACGGGCTCCTTTTCGTCGCCGTGCTCAAGTATGCTGTACACCGCGGTATATTTGAGCTTTTCAAAAAACTCGGCATCGCGGAAAAAGCGGGTCACGCCGATGAGGATATCCTTGACGAGCAGATTCGCCTCATTTTTGTTTTCCTCAAGCATTTTGGCGAAATCCGAAGGCGTGGGGCAATGCGTGACCACCATGCGCCGTTCGATGCGCCGCAGCACGGTGCTGCGCTTGTAGTGCGTGAAATCTATGCCGCTCACCCTGCGCAGCAGCAGATAAATGCGGGTCAGGGTATCCTCGTCGTTGGAGAGCAGGGATTCCTCCGCCTCGCCCTCGCCGAGCGCCGGATAATGCGAAAAATTGAGTATCTCCCGCGCGATGTCGTGCGGGGAAAGCACAAAATCGGCGAGTCCGGTGTTGATGGCGCTGCGGGGCATGCCGTCGAAGCGCGCGGAAGCTGGTTCCTGCACAAGCACGAGACCGCCGTGCTCCTTCACCGACTTGACGCCGTTCGTGCCGTCGGACCCCGTGCCCGAAAGCACCACCGCCATGGAATATTCCTTTTTCTCCTCGGCCAGCGACGTGAAAAAGATGTCGATGGGATGATTGATTCCCACGGGCGGATAATCAAAGAGCTGAAGTCTGCCGTCCTTGAGGGTCATGTTCTTCTTGGGCGGAATGAGAAACACGGTATTGGGTTCCACCTTCATGCCGTTTTCGGCCTGAATCACGGTCATGCCGGTGTGCTTGCCCAGAATCTCGGCCATGAGACTTTTGTAATCCGGCGAGAGATGCTGAATCACCACGAACGCCAGATTGCTGTTGTCGGGCATGCTCACGAAGAACTGCTGAAGCGCCTCCAGACCGCCGGCCGAAGCCCCTATGCCCACGATGAGCAGCGGAGCGTCCCGCCTGTTGCGTTCCACGCACAATGCGTCGGAATCGTTGCCGTTTTTTGCCGTCATGGAGCAACTCCTTCCTGGCCCTGCTGCGGGCGCAGATATCTGCGTTCAAAGTCCGCCACCGACATGGGGCGGCCGTAATAGAAGCCCTGTCCGATCATGCAGCCTTCCTCAAGCAGGGCGTCGATCTGCGCCTGATTCTCCACGCCTTCGGCAACGCAGGTCATGTTGCGCACCGCGCACAGCCGCACGATGTCGCCCACGAGGGCGCGTCCTACGGCGTTGTGCGACAGGCCGCTGATGAGACTTCTGTCGAGCTTCACGGTATCGAAGGCCACGTTGGCGAACACCGAAAGATTGGCGTAGCGCGTGCCGAAGTCGTCGAGACCGAAGCGCACCCCGAACGGACGAAAACCTTCCATGACGCGTTCGAGGGTGCGGTTTTCCAGATCGCCGGCGTTCTCGGAAACCTCGATTTCGAGCAGGTTCGGCGAAATCTGCGGATACCGGCTGAACAGCGCCAGCACCGATCCCGGCGCCGAGGCGCTCAGCATGGTGGCGCGCGAAAAGTTCACGGAAAGCGGCAGCACCTTCCAGCCGCGCACGCGCCAGTTTTCCATGGCGGAGAGCGCCAGATTGAACACGTGCAGATCCACCTCGCGGATGACGCCCGTGCGTTCCATGGCGTCCATGAAGCGGGCGGGCGCAATGACCCGGCCCGAACCGTCGAGGCCGCGCACCAGAGCTTCCGCGCCCACGAGATCGCCGGTGCGCAGATCCACCTTGGGCTGAAAGTAGATGGTAAAGCTCTCCAGACCGGCCATGCCCGCCACGGCGGGGCCGCGCACGCCGAGCATGGGCTGCGCCCTTCCGCCGGCCGTGGGCTCCAGCTGATCGCAAAGCATGATGGTGCGCGCTTCCTTGACCAGCTTGTCGCCGGAAAAGAGTCCTTCCGCCCACGAATAGCCGAAGCGCAGCTGACCGGGATACCGCCGCTGCAGCATCGACTGCGCCCTCAGCACCCGCGCAAGAAACACGTTCTGGGTGCTGTTGGCGCACAGGGCCACGAATTCGTCGCTGCGGGTGCGGAACAGCAGGTCGCGACCGAACACGGCGCTCAGGGTTTCGGCAAGGTACAGAATGCGCCACGAATCCCGCCGCCCCGCGCGATGCCGCGGATCCAGCGCCCCGGGAATGTCCAGAATGAACGCTCCCAGAGAACTATAGGCGTCGGACGTGAGCAGACACACCTTGTCCATGTAGGCGCGCAGGTTCTGCAGACCGGTGAGCGTGTCGCGCATGACGGAATCCCGCCCCTGACCGGACGCGCGCAGCGACCGTTCCAGATACGGCATGAGCGCGGCGAACAGGCCGTCGCCGTCCATGCGGGCCCGCGGATTCTCCACGCAAAGCAGTCCGTCGGGCGCGCCGCCTTCCGGCGCGAGGGGAAACACGGCATAGCTCCAGCGGCCGCCCTTGCTGCGCATGTGCAGGGGCGCATTCTCGCGCAGGGCGCGCCAGCACATGGGCAGCTTGTCGAGGGGCATGTCGGAAAACTGCTTTTTCAGGCTGCTGCGGCCGTCGCTCACCCATTCGTGGGTGGCGCGCACGCTGCGGCCGTCGTCGGCAAGGCCGAGGGTATAGACTCTGTCCGCCTGATAATATTCGCCGAGATTCCGCAGCACCTCAGCCATGACGACGTCCGGGGACTCGTCCAGCAGCAGGGCTTCCAGACAGGCAAGGGCCGTATCCTTGCCCTTGTCGGAGAGGCGGCGCGCCGGTTCGGCGTCCTGCGCGCCCTCCTGCGGACAAGCGGGCCGGGCCGTGCGGGGCGCGGCGGAAGAAGCCACGTTGAGATCCACGGAAGAAGCCGCGCGTTCGGCGCGGACGGCCGAAGCTGCGGCGGATGCAGCCGCCGACGCCGCAGACGCCGCCGCGGCGGAAACGACCGCCGCCATGCCGGAAACCGAAGCGCCGGAAGCAGCGTTGCCGACGGCCGGAGCCGATGCCGCCCCGCCGGCGGGCAAGGCTCCGAGGGGCGCGAGGGGCGAAGTTCCGGGAGGCGCGAAGGACGAAATTCCAGAGGCCGCAGTTCCGGGCGTTGCGAGGGGCGAGGTTCCGAAGGCTGCCGTTCCGGGAGTTGCGGAGGATGGCGTGCCCGAAAGCGCCGTGCCGGAATCCGCGGGAGCTCCCGTGCCGGAAGCGGCAACTTGCGTCGTGCCAAAGATTTCAGGGGCCGCCGCGCCGAAAGCCGCGGAAGCCGCCGCGGAAAGCTCCGCCCCGACGCCGGGCGCGGACGCAACCATTCCGAATTCAGGCCCGGACGCCGATGTTCCGGAAGACGCGCCGAAGACAGCCTCCCCGTTTGCCGGGGCTCCGGCAGAACACGTTCCCGCAGCCGACGCGCCGAAGGCCGCCGCCCCGGACGATGAGCCGCCCGCCGCGCCGAGATTCGACGCCGCCAGGCCCGCCGTCACGCGCTCATCCAGCACTCTTTCCATTGCGCCCGCAGCGATTCCCGGAGTCTGCCCCGCCGAGCCGCCCGACGCCGTGATAGCAGAGCCGTCCCGCACGCCGGATTCCATCCCGGAAAGAGCCGCCCCGTCCGAACGCTCGGGCTGGAACGGCGACAGATCGTCAATGAACACAATCACGTCCGAAGGCGCGTTTTCCCATTCGCCGCACATCTGCTCGGCCCGCCGCAGCAGCGCCGCATAGTCCGTGCCGCAAAGATCGGCACAGGCCACCGCCGCCACAAATCGCGGAATCATCGCCATGCCGCAGTCGAACAGCGCCTGACGCACGAACGCAAACACTTCGTCCATGCGCTGCCGCGTCACCACCCGCGGCGCGGCGTCGGAACGAAACACCGTGAACGCATCCTCGCCGTGTTCGCCTATCACGCAGTCGGAACCGAGCAGCAGCGAAAACGCCATGGAGATGAAACGCCTCCTGCGCTGCGCTTCCTGCCCGTACAGCCCGAACACCCGTATGAACGCCAGCATGTGCAGCGGAAAACCTCCGCTCTCCAGCACGTTTTCCGCCAGGCGACGGGCCATGTCGCGCCCGTAGATGCCGTGTACCGGCAAATCGCTTGAGCTGCGCACCAGCGACGCTTCCCGCGCATGCCGCCGTTCCGTGTCCTGCAGAAAGCCGAAGGCCTGCACGTCCCCGGAAAGCGGATTCTGCGCCAGATGCGCCGTGTACGACAGCCAGCGCACCATGCCGCCCTCGTCCACGCGGCGATATTCCCGCGTCACCCACTCCGAGCCGTGCGCAAACGCCTCCAGCAGCGCATCCCGACCGAACACCGACAGAAATTCATCCCTGTCCTCCCGCCGGAACAGTCGCTTCTTCTCCCACTTCAGGAGCTCCATACTGCTCACGCCGCGCAAATGCTGCGTAAACGTCCGCCCTTCCGACCAGAGCGCCTCCACACGGTCGCGCGTCAGATCAAGCCGCAGATAGCAGAACAGATTCGGACGCAGCGCCTCCCACAGCCGCTCCCGGCCGGATATCCCTCCGCCCGAAAGCATGCCCCCGGAAAGCGGTTCCGCAATGCCTATCACCTTGAGCGGCCGCCGATCCCCGTCGGGCAGCACCCGATAGTATACCGAAAACCACCCGTACCGACGGCTCATCTTGTGCCGCAGAATGAACGCTCCGCCGCCCGCAGGACGTCCGCCCAGCATGTCCCGCGCAAACTCCCGGAACCGGGAAACGGAATCCGGATGCACCCACTTGCGCTCAATCAGGCCTTCCGGAAAATTCTCCACCCGCATGGACGACGTGTTCACTCGACGCCGACTGTTGAACAGCACAAATCGACGCGACGACACGTCCAGCTCCCAGAGCACCCGCGATCCGCGATCAAGCGCCAGCTTCAAAAGCTCGCTCTCCTCCAGAAGCGCATCCTCACGCTTGCGCGAACCTGAAACATCCCGCACCAGCGCCAGCATCGACACCCGGCCGCCAGACGCCGGCATGCGCGTCACCCGCGCCCGACACCAGCGCCATACTCCGTCCCGCAGAAAACGATGCTCGTATTCAAAACCCCGGCCGCTCGCCATGCCCTCACGCAAAAGACGATCGTATTCAGGCACGTCGTCAGGATGAATCCCGGAAAACGACGAAAGATCACACGGCAGCACCACACTTCCCGGATCCGCGCCCAGCATGCGCAAAAGCGCAGGACTCGCGTACACCACGCTGGTGTTCTCCTGAACCTCCAGCAGCGCCACGCCTTCTTCCATGTGCTCCAGCAGCGCCTGAAGCTGAACAGGCGCATACGGCAGCACTTCCGTTTCGCGCTCGCCTTCTTCAGCCTCATCCCCGCTGCTGATGTGATACCGGTTGCGCCCCTCCGCCTTGGCCTCGTACAACGCCGCATCCGCACGCTCGTACAGCTTCTCAAACGCCCGCGTCTCCCCGGACGCTATGTACACGCCAACGCTCGAACTCACATGCAGCGTCGGATTCACACCAATCGAAAACTGCAGCGCCTCACAGATGCTCTGCGCCTTCTCCCGCGCCGCATCTTCCGTAATCGGCCCCGAAATCAGCGCAAAAAACTCGTCCCCGCCAAGACGCCCCACAATGTCCGTCGCCCGAAAACACCCCGAAAGCGCCTTCGCCGCCAGACGGATGACCTGATCCCCGGCCTGATGCCCCAGCGTGTCGTTCACCTGCTTGAAATTGTCCAGATCAACAATGAACAACGCACACATGTCCCCGGGATGCATGTGACGTAAACACTGCTCAATATAGTCCGTCGCCGTCTCGCGATTCAAAAGACCGGACAATACATCCCGCGACGCGCGCTCCGCAAGTATCTTCAATTCGCGCCAGTACTGAAGATCAGATAAGTGAAAACCGCTGCTTATCGTCATAACCGCGACTCTTCCCCTAAGTTACTCATGGACGCCCCGTGCGGAAAAGCCCCCCAAAAAGACTCCTTCCCCCGCCCCCACAGCAAGAGAAAAAGCCCGAACAGCCACAACCCTGAGCTATAATTCTTTTCACTATCTCCCCCACTCCCCCCACTGTCAAGAACCCTGACAAATATTCACCGGAAAACAACAACAGATGAAGACAGAAAGACAGAAAAGGATGGAGATCAGACAAGAACAGCGGGGCTCCGCCCCGGATTGAATGGAAGGGTGTCAGGAAAGACAGCGGGGCTCCGCCCCGAACCCCGCCGGGGGAAATAATTCCCCCCCGGTCCCCCCTGGTTCTGCTTCGCAGCTGACGCTGCTTCAGCAGGCGGGGCGAATGCCGGTCGGGTTGCTGAAAATGGCGTTCGGAGTTTCGACAGGTGAGTTCCACGCAGGCGGAAAGTCCTGGCGGGCGCTGTTCGGGCTGCGCAGTCAGTGCAGGCGTGTCCTCCAAGCGCCCGGCGGATGCCGTCGCCCGTTTGCGCAAGACACACTGTACGGACTGCGGAACTTGTACGACGGCGGCTGCGCTTAACGCCGGAAGTGAATTCCGGCTACGCGCCTGCCGTCGGCCGGGCTCCTGACGTCGCCCGGGGCCCCAGTGCGTTGAGAGACGGCCTTGCGGCAGACATTTTCCCCGCCCGGCGGCTGAACCGAAATCGGCTCCACCACGCCGGGCCGATTCCTTCTCCGATAAATATCTGGAAATCCTTTTCTTTGACACGACTGTCCGACATTTGCCGGACAGGAGTCGGCCACCGCAGGTGGGCGCAGACAGTCAAGCGCCCGGCGGCTGCCGTCGCCCGTTTGCGCAAGACACACTGTACGAGCTGCATCACTTGTACGACGGCGGCTGCGCTTAACGCCGGAAGTGAATTCCGGCTGCTTGCCTGCCGTCGGCCGGGCTCCTGACGTCGCCCGGGGCCCCAGAGCGTTGAGAAACGACTTTCCGGGCTGCAATTGCGCCCCCGCCCTCGGTGTTCCCTCAAAAAATCTGGAAATCTCTTCCTTTGACACGACTGTCCGACTTTTGTCGGATAGGAGTCGGCCACCGCAGGTGGGCGCAGACATGCGAGCGCCCGGCGGCTGCCGTCGCCCGTTTGCGCAAGACACACTGTACGAACTGCATCACTTGTACGACGGCGGCTGCGCTTAACGCCGGAAGTGAATTCCGGCTGCTTGCCTGCCGTCGGCCGGGCTCCTGACGTCGCCCGGGGCCCCAGTGCGTTGAAAGAACGTTTTCCGGGCTGCAATTACGCCCCTGCCCTCGGTGTTCCCTCCCCAAGATCTGGAAATCTCTTCCTTACTCACACGGATTCCGGCCACGCCGGAATCCGTGTCGGCCACCGCAGGTGGGTCCGAAAGGAC